>NZ_JAYGIF010000060.1:0-86274 GCF_034931345.1 Pseudanabaena sp. CCNP1317
TCTGTCCTTTGGTTGAAACTTCTCAGGTATCTTCAAATTAGTGCCGATATTGCTGCTCGTCATGGCTTTGAAATTATTCTCAAACCCATTCCCACTTAACTCTTTTAGGAATGGTGCAAGATCTCAGATAGAGTTTTATTCCTACAAACTCCATGATTATTGGGCTTGACTCTTTATGTACCCAACAAGGATCGTAAGAACACTTTCCAATGTGTAATCAGGTGGATTATTTGTCTTAAACGCTGCAAAAGACTTCGATAGAAAATCTACAGTACTTTTATGTCCATGAAGATCTTTGAGTTGGAGGTTTTTTATTTTATCAGCCTCATTCAGTAGATTCTTTTGTTTAGATACTATATTCAATGCATCTGCGATCATAGGAGCCGCCTTATCTGAATTGTCCCCCGCATCACGAATGCCTGCGGTTAGAGGATCGAGTAAGCCAATTTCTGTTCCTTCTGGAGTTGTATTTTGCACACCATCCTCCAGCTCCGATCCAGCAGAGAATCCCAAATTGCCTTTGAGTTCGAGGTCTTTTACCTTATATGTTTTCTTGAGGCTGTTTTTGGTGTCATCAAGTAATGATGGTTTTTCTTTAACGAAATAACCACCAAATTTTCCACCTTTAGTTTTCCTACTTAGTGACGACATACAAGCTTCTATCTTAAATTCTCCTAAACTCTTGTTTTCTCCTTTGAGTCCGCTTCGGATTGTGTTAAAAATTCCTGCTACATTAGAACCGTTGAGTGATGAGCCATCACCAGACTCCAGCATTGCAGGTTGATCGCCAAGAGGTGGTCGCCCATGTGCAACTAAAAATATCTCTTCACTATCAGCCATATCTTTGTATACCTGACCCGAAATGTTGATACTGCCATCTCCAGATATCTGCTGAACGTCTATTTTTGCAACTCTTGTATTGTCTTGATGCGCTGCAAGCTTCTTTGCATCTTCTGGAATCGGTGGTGAACTTCCATATTGAAGAGCCAATCTTTGGATCGATTCTTCTCCTGTAGATGAAACTTTTTCTATATTTGCGTATTGGCGATTTGTTATTGTTTTATCCTGTGAATTGTTAATTGTGGATAACTGCTGTACATCTCCTGTATTCTGCCGAACCCCTTGAGGTTGTAGGGATAAATTAGTTGCTGAGTTAATTTGTTGAACAACATTAGCCGCAGTTTCATCAGCTTCTTTTTCATACTTGCTTTCTGGTTCACCAATATTTAGCTTTGTTTGGATTGCCATTTTCTGCGCTCTCATCGCTTTAAGGCGATTTTCTGGCTTCCTTTGAATTGGCGTAGCGGATTCAGTCGTAGGCATAGAAATCAGCTTCCCCATTAAATTATCGGAAAATTTCTGGGTTTCGATTATCGAATTATTGTGATTATGGAATGGATCTTCCTCTTGATCTTCAGATTTAGAAAATGGTCTAGTTTGCAGATTTATAGCTACGGGTTTTGCTATAGATGGATTGAGAGGTAAGACTTTATTTTTGTAATCCATATCCTAATAAGCTCAACAATACTCAAGTTTGTTAAAACATAAATATGAAATGTATCTGGATCGTTGTTGTATAGATAGCTTTAAGAATCCATACTAAATACATAAATAATTTTAAGCATATCTGTAGAGCTTCAGCTATTCATCACTATTCCCCCCCATTTTCTAGGAACGCAAGTTTTGCACGCATATGTTCATAAACATTATCTTTTTGGTCTCCAAAATCTACATTTTGGAAAGTTTTATCCATTTTTCTGAGGCCAGTAATTGCTCTTGATCTACCCACTTTCAATCCACTAATCAATGATTTCTTGAAAGAAGGTTTTTTAGAATTTATATACTTAAGAATGGTTGCTCGCTCTTTTGGAGGAGCATCTGTATGCATACCAGCCATATCACCAAATACAGATTCACAAACGTCATTTGCTATAGCACTATACTTTTGCTCCGCTAGATTCTTTACATGTTTACTTTGTTTCCAGCCTTGTAGAGACTGGTCGTCAATCCCTGACAACCCATTATTATGAATCAAATCAATCATGGATATTGACTTGCTAACAACATCTACCATAAAGTTTTCAGGGTTATAGAGTCCTAGCCATCTATCAAAATTTCCAGTAAGAATATCTCCAACCACGCCCATACCCATAGTTTTTATAACTGTTGAATCAGTAAACATATTGATTGGGGATGAATTACGCATTACCTCCTTACCACGTTTAGTTTTTGTATGCTTCTTCTTTCCTTTAGTAGGATCCTCTGTAACACCCTCCCTAACAATTTTTATAAAATCTTCTCCCTTAGCTGCACTATAAACTCCCATCTTCCCACCTGCTTCCAAGTTATTAATTGCCCTCTTTTGTCTTGGTGTACGCTCTTCTTCAACAGGCAACAACTGTTTCATTTTTTGGCCTAGCAGATTCATTTCATTACCGTCTGCAACTCTAACTTTTGGAGCTTCAGCTTTTGTTCCTGACAAAATAGTGTTATGTAGCTGTGTATAAGCTAGTAATTCGGAACTAATAGCTTCTCCAGGCTTTGCAATAACTGGTGGATCGGCGCTTGTATCATTAACTATTACCACGCCTAAAGAGCCGCCATCACTTACTTTTACACTAGTTGCGCTGTCCCAATCTGTACCCTCAAATGTTAAGCGCTGAATATTCTGACTTCCACTAGAGTGAAATTTACGAGCGATCTTATTGCGCCTTGGCTGAACCGTATTAGCATTCTGCTGTACCACGTGGGTTAACTCATGGGCAATTAACTCCTGACCACCTTGACTACTTGGATCATATGCCCCTTGACGGAAGAAAACATCTTGACCTGTTGTAAATGCTTTTGCTTGTATCGATTTATTGAGTTGATCAGACTGCGAATCTGTATGCACTTTTACGCCACTAAAATCTGCTCCCATCGCTTGACCCATCTTTGCTTGTAGACCATTGTCTAGAGACTGCCCACTACCCCGCGCACTCTGAATTGATGACTCTAAATCTAGTGATGCTTCTCTCCCACCAAGATTTTCACGTCTCTGCACCAAAGATTTCATTTGAAGTTCCTCATCCTCTTCTTCCATTGATTCCTCTCGTTGGATATTAGAGATAGGCTTCATTTGAAGTGCTTCGTCTTCTTCTTCCATCGATTCCTCTCGTTGGACAGATTTATTCTGCGGTGATGAGTTAATTTGTTGAACTACTTTTGATGCTGTGTCATCTGCTTCCTTTTCATACTTGTCATTTGGCTCACCAATACTCAGCTTTGCCTGAACTGGCATTCTCAAAGCCTTTAAACGATTCTGAGACTTTCTCTGGATTGGTGCAGCAGATTCAGATGTTGGTGTAGAGATTAGTTTTTCTAATAAATTTTCGGACGAAGTTCCTTTGGATTGGCTCAAAACAGCTTCATCTAACTCTGGCTGAGATACTGCAAAGCCTCTAGTTTGCAAATTTAGAGTTGTAGGTTTTACAGAAGTTACAAGTTGAGCAGGCTTTTTCTCGTAGGTGCGCTTCATGTCATTAACCTCAAAATTTGCTTTCTGTAAAGCCATATTTAATTACTTGCAAATATTCTCGCATATTTGGATTGAGATGCATATTCGCAATTAAAAAATTTCAACTTTAATTTACTAATTCATTTACTGACAATTTTGATTGTTTACTGCCCCATCTTGCAGGGTCGTGTTACATAACTTTACCTTTGTTAAATTGGTATTGATTAATGAAGCATTTTCGAGATAAGCATCAACTAAATTTACTTCGCTGAGATTAGCCCCTTCAAGATTGGCAAAACCTAGCTTGGCGTTTGTCAAATTTGCTTTGAGTAAATTTGCACCTTCAAGATCGACAAATTGACGGACTGAAGTAAAGGGATCAACATTGCCATCAGCGTAAGTATCGGTAAGGTTCGACTCTTGAAGGTTACTTTGCCTGAAAGACGCTTCGAGCAAATGTGTATTGCTAAGGTTTGCACCCTGTAAATTTGCCTGACCGAAGTTAGCAAGCCGCAAATCAGCATAACTAAGGTCAGCATAGGTAAGATTTGCGCCCTGTAAATTAGCCCCCCTGAGATCAACACTACGCAGGTTTGCCCCTTGAAGATTAGCTTTATTTAAATCTGCCCCAATCAATTTCAGCCCATTCAAATCTGTATTTTGTAAATTGCAACCCTGACAGCGATTAGTTTCAATCAGACGTTGACGATTAGTTGCTTGGATACGATCGCTACTAGGATCAGCCAAAGCAGACGAGGGCAACGCGATCGCCATCATTGTAAAAAACACCGAAAACAACGCTTTAGGAACAATGCTCATTTTCATATTTTTAGACTCAGATCAAGTAGTAGCATCCATCGAAAATATGATGATAAATTAATGTGGATATGAAAAGTTGTCACGCCTATTATGACAACTTTTTCTAGCTTGAAAACTTGGGAGTGCCAGTGATTTTGCGTTCTTTCTTTCAGTCAGTCAAGCAAGGTAAACGCTTTTGGTTGCTCATGATTGTGCTGCTAAACTTGCCGATCGCCTCTGTATCTGTACCAATGGCGATCGCCCAAGAAAAGTTACAGGATTTTGACTATTGGGCTTCACTTTGTAGCTCATTGGTCAAGTCGCGTAAATATAAGGAGGCGGTTGAGGCTTGCAATCAGGCGATCACTCTAAATACTAATGAGCCGATCGCTTGGCTAGAACGTGGCGATGCGATGGTTGGTTTAGCGATGTATACCGAAGCAGTCGTGTCCTACGATCGCTTTATTAAGTTGCAACCAGATAATTCAGGAGCCTTAGCCAAACGCTGTGGCGCTTTGAATGAGTTAGAACGCTATGAAGATGCGATCGCCTCCTGTGAGTTGGCTCTGCGTCTGGATCAAAACTGGGCTGATGCCTCACCCGCAATGGTGTGGTATATCCAAGGGGCGTTGTTAAAACGGGCGGGAAAACTTGCCGAGGCTTTGGAATCCCTCGAACTAGCAATTCGCTCAAATCCTAATTATTCCCTTGCCCTAACCGAACGTTGCGATATTTTTGTATCCCTTGATCGGGCTGCCGATGCGATCCAAGACTGCGATCGCGCGATTAAGGTAAATGCTAACTGGGGCAAGGCGACACCTGCGATCGCATGGAAAACTAAGGGGAAAGTCCAGAATCAGTTAAAACGCTTTGATGAAGCTCTTTTTTCCTACGATAAAGCTGTAGCGATCGAGCCAACCAATGCTCAGGCTTGGGCTGAGCAGGGGATGATTTTATGGAGATTGGGGCGTTATGCCGAGGCTTTAGCTTCTCAAGAGTGGGCGCTTAAAGCAAAAGAGAAATATTCCCTCGCCTTGGCAAATTCCTGTGCAGCACTCAACCAACTCCGCCAATACAAAGAGGCTCTAGCAGCCTGTAACTCAGCACTGCAAGAAGGTGATCAACAGTGGGACTATCTGGGTCCTGCTTGGGCTTGGGATCAGCGAGCTAATGCCCTTAATGGTTTAGGTAAGTATGAAGAGGCGCTTGCTTCCGCAAATCGGGCGATCGCGCTTCAGCCCAGCCAAGCTAGTTTTTGGGGTAATCGAGCCGCCACTCTTTGGTCGTTGGGACGTTTTGAATTAGCACTTTCGTCAACCAATCAAGCGATCGCCCTCAATCAAAATTCATCCACAGCTTGGTTTAATCATGGACGCATTTTGACATCACTAGGACGCACCGAAGAAGCCTTAAAAGCCTATGACAAAGCGATCGAAGGAGATGCCAATATTGGCAATAGAATTTTCCTTGCTGATATCTGGACAAATAAATCAGCATTACTATGGCGGCTAAATCGGTTCCAAGAGTCACTCATGGCGAGCCAACAAGCATTAGGGGTAAACCCTAAATCAGACACAGCTTGGTTTAATCGTGGCTTGGCGCTGATGTCGCTTGGACGCAATGCTGAAGCAGCTAATGCCTATAGTCGGGCGATCGCGATCGATGTCAAAAATTCAGACTATTGGACTGGTCGAGGATTGGCTTTACTGGCGTTAAATAGTAATGCAGATGCGCTGGTTGCCTTTGAGCAAGCCCTTAAACTTAATCCTAGTCAAACTCAAGCCACGATCAATAAGGCGATCGCGATCGAGCGTTTAAAACCTAAGCCAGTAAAGCCATAGCCTATAGAGGGGGAGCTTCGCGCCCCCTCTATACCTATGATCGCAACGCGCTATAAGCTAAATACCGGGGATTTCTGAAAGATCACATTTTAATTCTTCGACCTCAAAGTTGGTCATCTGTTGCCATTCTTCGATTGTGAAGTCATACCCTTCAGCTTTTGCCATTTCTACAAAACTTTCAAGATCAGGCGCTTGATTTAGCTTTGCTTTGAGGAGTGAATCTGTTTTGGCGGCTCGATAGAGACGAGCCACTTGCTCTCTTGCCATAACCTTGCTTAGGAGTAAAGTGGTGAGACATGCTTTGGACAAGAATGTATAAACAATGCAAACTTTGCCACAAATCACACCTATGTAATCGATAATAGTCTAGCAAGAATAAGGCAAGCAATCTATGGCAAGGAAAGCTCCAAATATTTGGCAAAAATTCTGGAAACGCATTACTGACGTTTGGGGGCAGTTTCTTGGCACCATTGATGGGCTGATTGGTAATAAGTTTGTTGAATTTTTAAACAAGACAGTTCCTACACCCTTACGATTTCTAATTCCTTTTCTTAAAGATGATTTGGGCATTGAGCCACCTTCAATTACTTCTTTTAAAGGTATAGGGTTACCTGAAAAAATTGAAGCAAAAGAAGTTTTAAAAGAAATTGCCGTCGATCAAAGGGTAGGAACGATTTGGCAAATCAAGCCGCAATTTCTGCGCTATCAATGCCAAGAATCAAATCCATTTCGGTGTGAATATCCTCACGAAACCGTCACCGATAATCCTAATAATAAATATTGCAAAAAATGTCAGTTTCCAGCCAGCTTGCCACCTCAAGTGAAGATTCGTGGTAGGAGTGGGGTTTATGAAGTCGATGAATATATCGGCATTCGCGGAACTGGGCGCATCTATAGGGCGACCAACCTAACCGATGGGGAATCCTTTTTATTGAAAGAATATGTAATTCCCAAAAAATATTTTAACGAGCAGGAAACCAGAGCTTGCAAACGTAACTTTGAAACTTCGTCAGAGTTAAAACTCTCAGATGGCAGGCGGCAAGACTCTCGGTTGATTGCCCCAATAGAGGCGATCGCGGATGCTCGTGAAGAGAGATGTTATGTGATTCTGCAAAAAAATGACGAAGCGATCGCCCTAGCGGAATATTTGGCTATCCATGGTGCGATGAGTAATTGGCAGGTCAAATCTTTTCTCAATCAAGCTTTACAAACCCTTGAGTCATTACATTCACAAAAATATCGATTGCGTTCGGGGGTGGTGACTTCAGACTTGCCTCACGGGAATCTAACTTTTTATAGTATTGCAATCCGACCAGATTTTCAGGGATTTACAGTCTATCTCAATGATATGGCACTTTGGGAAGATCGCTTTTATCCACCCGATGTGCAAACACCTGCCTATTCTATCAATCGCGATTTGGAAGACTTGGGCTATATCGCTTTCTATCTCTTAAAAGGCGGTGTCATCGATTTAGAAAATCGTACTTGTTTAAATCCCCATGACATAAATCATTGGGGTGATAAGGTTAATCTGGGACTGAAAAAATTTATTCAAAACTTAATCGGTTTTGGCGAAACTAGTTATAACAGTGCAGAAGTAGCAAGGCGAGCATTATTGCGGATACCTATTGAGCGCGAGGCTCTATTAGAATTTATTGACCAAGAGGAAGTTGCGCCAGTTAAAAAGAATTGGTGGGGGTGGCTTACCAAAAAAGTAATTGCGATCGCGATCGGGGTAATTCTATTATTTCTACTGCTTTTCTTGCTATATTTCTGGTTGACTCAACCACCCAAAGCCGCCAATCTCAATTTTCCTTGCTGTATTAATCAAATATCTGATATTCCTGAAGGTAATTTCACCTACACTGCTGATAAGAATGGCACTTGGAATTACACACTTTTACAAAATAATTTGATTGCTAAGGGTTCCACTCTCGAAGAGGAATTGCAAAAACGTCAGCCAAAATTACAGCTTAACTATCTGCCCGTAACGGTTGATAAGAGTGTTGATAAGATTATCGATAAGACTTCTAATCGATTTCCGATCGCCCAGTTACAATCTAACCAAGCTGATTTTGCTATTTCTAGTTTGCCTGATAGTCTTGGTGGTAGCTTTATAACTCAAGATATTGCTTACGATGGCTTAACGGTGTTTGTCGCTTTTAGTTATGCCCAACGCAATAACAGCTTACCAACTGCTCTGCAAGGTAAAATCACCTTCGCCCAATTACGTCAACTTTACACTGGGGAAATCATTAATTGGCGACAGTTGGGAGGACCTAACTTGCCAGTAAAACTCTACATGCCCCTAGATAATGAATCAATCAGAATTTTTGAGAAACGCGTACTAAAGGATGAAGCTGCGATCGCAGCTTTTCGACAGCTTGTCCAAGATGGAAATAACGGTATTACTTCTTTGTCTATTTTTGATTCACTGCGACAGGTAATTCAAGACTTTGAGGATCGCAATATTGGCAGTATTTCCTTTGGCTCAATTAGTCAGGTTTTTGGGCAATGCTCGGTCTATCCCCTTGCGATCGCTGATGACTATCGCTCATTCGTCGCACCTTTAGTCTGGACAAATGGTTCGGCTATTACACCCAATGCTGATCTTTGCAATGAAAAAGGTAGTTATACTCAAAACTACAATGCTTTTATCAATCAAAGCTATCCCCTTACCTATCCCATTTCGGTAGTTTATACCCGCGATAACCGCCGACTACCGATCGCTGAGCGTTTTGTCTCGATCATGCGAACCGAGGAAGCCCAAAATTTACTGAAGCAAACTGGGCTAATCCCTCTAAAATTTCCAATCAAATAAAAATAAAAAAGCAAGTGATGACACGAATCATCGTCACTCGCTTTTTTATTTTGTATTAGCACCAAAGCCCAGAAGTATCATGAGCCACAAGAAAAAATTTGAAAGCGTTGCTTCGCAACGCTTTCAAATTTTTTCTTGGTTTGGGTTTGAGCGCAAAGCGCTGTAAGTTGATCACCGTAAACTAAAAACATAGAAAGCTGTCCCGCCCGCTACGAGGGCGGGACAGCTTTCTATGTTTTTAGTTTACTTATGCCTAGCTACTTAGTACAGTTGGCAACCAATGTATAATGTAAACTGGATGTGATATACGCTTGGTTATACGTTTACATATACATGGTAAGTCGTTGATGGGACAACATTCTGACCAGCCCAAAGAAGAAGCCGAACTTGCTAAGTTTGCTGCCAAAGTTTTAAATGAACCCTTGCAAATCAGACTACTTAGCGATCGGGTTTATGAACTGCTCACAAATGAATTACGACAACAAAAAGAACGCGTTGGTAGAAATTATGAGGGAAGATTATGACGAACAGTAGTAGGTTTGCTAGAGCCGAATCATACGTTACAACCAATCATTTTTATGTGGAAATGTTGCCAACCGCAACAATTGTTGCAGGGTTCACGGAATGTTCTGGATTAAGCGCAAGCGTTGATACAGATAAATTTTTTGAAGGAGGAGTCAACGATCAAAAGAGAATATTGCTAAAACAGACTTCTTTTACGGAAGTAACACTTAAGCATGGAGTAACAAATGACTTAAGTTTCTGGAGATGGTTTACGGCAACAACTAACCGTAGAAGAAATATCCGAATTTTACTTTTCAATCAAGCTGGTGAGACAAGACAATGCTGGACATTGATTGGTGCAGTTCCTGTTGGCTGGACTGCTCCATCACTTCAGGCGGACGGCAATTCTGTTGCTATTGAAGAACTAAAGTTGGCGATCGAAGGTTTAACCGTATCTTTTGAGGGCGGTGGAGCGGCGACAGTAGTTACAAGAAATTCTGCAAGTGGTTCTTTCCCTAGTTCTTAGACCATGACTGAAAATATCGAAATCCCTTTTGAGGCAAATAAAGATGGAGATATACCTGAAGATCTTCCATTAGGCAATTATACGCCTCTGCTTGTGCCGCCATCTCTTGGGCAGTCGTTTTTACAACTAAAATTTATCTATCCTTTGGGGGCAATCTCTTTAGTCAATCCTGATAATTTGGCGGCTGAAAATGATTTTGAGCAACTGAATAATACCTTTAATGATTCTCCTTTTTTTGATCAACCTTTACAATCAGATTCTCTAAGTAGGGTTGATAGTCAAGCTACAAATCAACCTAATATCCAAACAAAAACTATTGCTTCTAAAAATAATCCACAGAGGCAAGTACAAACTGAGCGATCGCCAATTGATTCTCCTAAAAGCACTTCAATTCAAAGGAAAACTGTTGGTTCTTCTCAAGCGCAGCCTCTTAGTTCTCCACTGAATTTATCCAGTCAAGAATTGAGTGCAAATCCCTCTCCCAATTATGATTTTCAGCCAAGTTTAGATGCTGACACATCAGAAAATATAGATATTCAAAGATCTGATGATTTGTCGATTATTGACAGTACTAATTCAAACAGCGATCGCCCTGAGCAAATTCAAAGAACTTCTGATCGTTCTTCAGCAAATACCCAAAATTCACAACTACCATTAAATTCTAATTCGCCTGTTTTAGAAACAAGTATTGAGCAAAGTAATCAAAGTAATCCAAATAAGTCAGTTCAAAGGCAGACAGATAAAGCTAATTTAGCTTTTGCAAATAATAATCTTTTAGAAGGCGATCGCTCTAATCAAACAGAATCTAATTTATTTGCGGTTGATACTACTCAATCTCCTCAAACTGATGTATTACAAAGACAGTCTGAGATTTCTAATGTAGACAATATTACTCAGAGCGAAGACCTTCAGCAAAACTATTCGGAAATTGATTTGCCTAATCCTGTTGTCAATTTAACCAGTGATAATTTCCAACAAATACAAAGATCTCCTGTCGCAGATAATATTTCTCAGGGCGATCACTTTGAGAAAATCCCAAGAACTTCTGATAGTTCTACAACCAATATTCAAAATCCACAAATTCAATTAAATTCTAATTTACCAGATACAGGCATTAACAAAGTTAGTGATTCTTTGGCAGGCGATCGCACTATTCAAAGAGCATCTAATCTTATTGATAACGATAATATTCCTCAAGCTTCACAAGTTCCTCAAGCTGATGCTTTACAGCAACAAACTAATACTGCGCCTATAAATAATCCTGTAAATAATATTTCTCAAGTAGATCTTACTCAGCCAATCCAAAGACAGCCTGACTTGTCTATCTCTGATAGTAGAATTTCTACAGGCAAAAATACTCAGCCAATTCAAAGATCTTCTGAATCTGGTATTTTAGAAAATATTGCTGAAAGCGATCGCACTATTCAGCGAGAACCTGATTTATCTTCTGTCGATAGAATACAGAATCCACCAACAGATGAAATACAGAGACAACCTGATATTTCTTCAGTAGATAGTATTTCTCAAGTTGATCTCACTCAACAAATTCAAGGACAAACTGATTTGTCTAACTCTGAGAATACTGTTGTAAGTAATAACACTCAACAGGTTCAAAGATTTGCTGAATCTCCTGTTTTAGATCGTGTTTCTGAAAGCGATCGCACTATTCAGCGAGAACCTAGTTTATCTAGTGTCGATAATACACAATCTTCTCAATCAGATCCTTTACAGAAACAATCTAGTATCTCTAATGAGAATACTCTTCCTGAAATTAATCCTGCTATTCAGCGAAAACCTAATTTATCAGCTACTGATATTACCCAATCTCTTCAAACTGACGCGATAAGAACACAATCTAATATTTCAGTGGATGATATTTCTCAAGGCGATCGCACTCTTCAAAGAGAACCTTTAGGAACAGTTAACGATATTACACAATCTGATGAAGTACATAGACAAACTGATGTTGATCGTATTTCTCAAGGAGGCTACACTCCACAAATTCAAAGACAGTCTGATCTTGCTAATGCTGATAGTTCCATAGATAGCAGCAATTCTACAACCAGCAATATTCAGCCAATTCAAAGATCTTCTGAATCTTCTATTACGAATAATTTTATCGAAAGCGATCGCCCTATTCAACGAGAATTTGAATTAACTACTATTGATCCTACACAGCTTGCTCAGACTGATGAAATCCAAAGACAAACTGACATTTCTACGGTAGATAGTACGGCTGCAATCGACAGCAATCAATCAATTCAAAAGTCCTCTGAAACTCCAATAGCGTCTGAAAGCGATCGCTCTATTCAGCAATCATCTACTCTGTCAAATATTGATATTAGTCAATTACCTCCGACTACTAGTGTCCAGAGACAAGCTGATCAGACTAATATTGCGGATTTATCTATCTCGGATAGTTCTTCTACAAGCAATAACTCTCAGCAAATTCAAAGCCCTTTGGAATCTAGGATCTTAAAAAATGCCCCTGAAGGCGTTCTCCCCATTCAACGGAAATCTGACTTGGCTCCTTCTGACTTCTCTCCTGTTGATAGAGCAATGCCACCGACTGATGAAATCCAGAGACAGCCTGATGTTTCAGTGGACAATAATATCTCTGAAAGCGATCGCACTCAACCAATTCAAAGACAACCTGCTCTATCTGTTCCTGATAGCACTTCTACAAATAACAATATTCAAGCAATTTCAAAAATTTCTGAATCTCCTGTTTTAGATAATATTGATCAAGATGATCGCACTATTCAGAGAGAGCCTGATCTATTCAATAACGTTGATATTGCACAAGCACCCCAAACTGATCACCTACAACAATTTGATGTTGCAGCCATAGAAAGTACTTCTCAAAGCAATACTATTCAACGAGAACCAGATTTAACTCCTGTTGATATTAAGCGAAATGCTCAGATGAATGAAGTCCAAAAACAAACTGAGCTTAACCCAATAGATAGTCCTTTTCAAGGCGATCGCACTATTCAGCAAGCATCTAATTCATTAGCTAAAGATATTACACAAGTTTCTCAACCCGATCCTTTACAGCAACAATCTGAATCTCCCGTTTTAGATAGTCTTTCTGAAAGCGATCGCCCTCAACTAATTCAAACAAAACCTGATATATCCACTTCTGATAGTTCTAGCAACAGAAATTCACCACAACAAAGATTTGGTGATGCTGATATTTCTACAGTAGATAGTATCTCTGGAGATATTCAACGAAAATCTAATTTGTCTCCTGATCTTACCCAAACTCCACGAACTGATGATGTTTCGACAGTAGACAACATTTCTCAAGGCAATCATACTATTCAGAAAGAATTTAATATATCAGATGATGATGTTCCTCGATCTGCCCAAACTGATTATATACAGAGGAAAGCTGATGCCTCGGTCAATGGCATTAATCAAGAATCTCCTGCTCAACAAATACAACAAACTGATGCATTGATTACTGATAATGCTACTGCAAGTAACGATATCCAACAAATTCAGAGAGAAGTTGATTTGTCTCCTCCTTATATTAGCGAAGATGCTCAAATCAATGAAGTCCAGAGACAACCTGATCTTAATTTACTAGATAGTCCTATTCAAAGCGATCGCACCATTCAAAAAGCATCAGAATTATCTCCTATTGACAGTATGCAGATTCTCCATACTGATGAAATACAGAGACAACCTGACACTTTAGAGGTGAATAGTATTGCCGAAAGCGATCGCCCTATTCAAAGAGAGTCTGATTTGTCATCTGCTGATAGTACACAAATTTCTCAAGTTGAGAATATCCAGAGACAACCTGATATTTCTACACCTGATATTTCTACAGTAGACAATAGTAGTTCTGGAGACAATCGCACACAACAAATTCAAACAAAATCTGATTTATCTAACTCTGATATTTCCACAAACAGAGATTCACAACAAATTCAAAGATTTGTTGATGCTGACATTTCTCCTGTAGGTAGTATCTCTGATACCCTACAACAAGAATCTGATATTTCTGCTGTAGATACTATTTCTCAAGGCGATCGCACTGTTCAGAGAGAATCTGACTTATTCAATAATGTTGATATTACACAATCGCCACAAAGTAATGATATACAGAGACAATCTGATGTGTCATTAAATGGTCTTACTGAGGGAGATATTTCTCAACAAATAAAGCAAACTGATCCGTCTATTTCTGATAGTAACGCTGGCGAAAATATTGTTCAGCCACTTCAGATTAATTTTTCTAATGTGGACTCTAATTTGGACATTCAGCAAAACACTCGGTCTGATGAACTACAGAGACAATCTGATATTTCTACAGTAGACAATAATATTGTTGGAGATAATCACACTCAACAAATTCAACGAACATCTGATTTATCTAACTCGAATAGTGATGCTTCTAGTAACACCCAGCAAATTGCCACAGCTATTGAATCACCTTTAAATAGCCTTTCAGAAGATAACAGCAGACAACAAACAAAATCTGATTTATCAACTGCTGATATTTCTATAAATAGAGAATCACAACAAATCCAAAGATTTGTTGATGCTGACATTTCTGATGTAGACATTAATTCTGAAAACATCCATAGAAAAACCAACTCATCTCCAGTTGAGCTTACACAATTCCAATCTGATATACCCCAGAGACAGCCTGATATTGTGTTGGCAGATAATACTTGCCCAACTGAGCAAAATATCCAGAGAGAGGCTGACCTATTCAATAATATTGATAGTCCCCAATCATCTCAAACTACTGACAACCAAGAAACATCTAATCTTCCAGTAGATGCTGCTGAAATAATTTCTCAAGGAAATCTTGCTCCACAAACACAGCCAACTAATTTATCTATTGCTGATAGAACTCTTACAAGTAATTCTGCTCAATCAATTCAAAGAGAATCTTTAGTAGATAATACTTCCCAAAGCGATCGCAATATTTCAAGTGAACCAGCTATATCTGCGTTAGATGTTAAGCAAGACTCACAGGCTAGTGAAATACAGAGACAACCTAACATTTCAGATGTAGATAGGATTGCTCAAAGCGATCGCCTAACAATTCAAAACAACTCTGATTTACCACCTGCTGATAGTACACAACCACCTCAAGTTGATGGTATCCAGAGACAATCTGATGAATCTCCTGTTTTAGATAGTCGAGCTGAGAGAGATCACCCGCAACAAATTCAAACAAAGCCTGATTTATCAACATCTAATATTTCTATAAATAGAGAATCACAACAAATTCAGAGATTTGGTGATGCTGACATTCCCGTAGATATAGATATTGCTTCCGATCTATCGCCTGTTGATATTACACAGTCGTCCCCAACCAATGAAATACAGAGACTATCAAGCATTGCAGTAGATGATATTACTCAAGGAGATCTTACTCAACAAACACAAAAAACTGATTCATCTACTGATTCATCTGTTGATGCAATACAGAGACAATCTGATGTTTCAATGACAGATATTTCTCAGAGCAATTACACTCCTCAACGAGAATCTAATGGGGCAACTGTTATTAAAAATGATATTACAAGTTCTCCTCAAAACGAAGCAATCCAAAGACAATTTGACCCTGATATTTCAACAGTAGATAACGTTTATCAAAACAATTCCGTTATCCAAAGAGAATCTGATTTATCAGTTATTGATACTACACAATCTTCTATAACTAATGACGCTCAGAGTAAATTGCAAAGAGAAATTGTTGATTCTACAATAGATAATATCTCTCAAGTTGATCGTATTCAACCAGTTCAAAGAAATTTAGATTATTCAGAATCAAGTAATGTAGACAGCACCTTAACAGTTGATCGTCCTAATATCATCCAAAGAGATACTGATTTAGTTGCCCTAGAGACTGAAGTAAGTTCTCAGACATCTGAGAACCTAGACCATGAGAACCAACAACAAATCCAGAAAAAAAACGATCAGGAAAAAGAAAATACCACCAATAACCAAACTTCTGTAGAGCAAAACACCAATCAAACAATCCTTCAAATGTTAGCCGATCCTAGTAATACCAAAGATTTGCAGCTTCCCAAAACCATTGAAAATCTTGCTCATACTGATTACCTAGGTAACTTTTCGTTACTGCCATCACTCCAGATTCCTAGCCCCATAACATCACAAACAGTACAGCGATCGCCAACAGATCGACAAGATCGATCTACTCAAAATAGCTTGCCCAATAGTTTAAACAACTTTGCTAAAACGATCCAACCTATGCAAGACAAAAACGCTGACAGTAGCAATAGTCAGACAAATTCTACGGGTTGGGCAAACATATCAGAATTGTTAGCGAACTTACCACCACCACCAAAGGCTAGTTCATCCACAAGCTCACTTAACAAACAAACGTCTAGTACTAGCGATCGCAGTCCACTCGCAAGTCCCTCAAGTCCTTCCACAAGTTCTACTAGCAATCAAACAACCATTCAGCGATCGGCTGATAGTCCTCCTAGCGATAATGATCAAGACTTATACTTAACCCCAACAGGATTACAAAAAGGAAATCCCAACAAAATTACAAATACTCGATCTAATACAATTCAACGCGAACTTACATCTGATACTTTGCCAGAAGCTCAAGTTTCAGTTAATACCAGTCAAAACAATCATAGTTATAATGCCGAGAACTTTGCCGAAAATCTTGAAACCCTTGCTCAAGAGATATATATTTTATTAAAGCATCGCTTAGAAACAGAAAGGGAACGACAGGGAACGAGATATCAAGGAAGATTACCTTGGTAATTCAAAGCTTTAATCAGTTATTTTAGAGACTTTTTCAGAAACTTTTAGGTAAACAGATTATGACACTCGTTAAAGCAATGCTCACCACCACCGATGCAGGTGCTGTAGCCATCAATTTCCAATTTAACCCCGAAAGTTTGTCGTTTGCGAGAACGGTTACTTGGAAAGTAGAGGATGGTGCATATACCGCAGCAGGTTTTCCAAAAGTTTCTTACTCCAATCGAGGTGCGGAAACTTTGAAGTTATCAAATTTATGGTTTGATACTTATGAATACCCAACCAAGACAAGCGTTCTCGATCTCATCTCGCCGATCATCAAATCCACAGAAATTGCAGGGTCATTAAAACGTCCACCCGTATATATATTTGCTTGGGGAGAACAATATCTTAAATGTGTTGTCACCAGCATTAGCTATGATCTAACCATGTTTCTCGCCGACGGTACTCCTGTCAGAGCAAAGGTAAGCATTGATCTCCAAGAAGTTGATGACATTTAAGTTAGTTGATGACATTTAGAAATATTCCCAACAACACTTTTTTATTACTAACTAAAATTACCAATGCCAGCAACATATAGATCTCAGTTCTCCCTTACAATTGATGGAACTCCTGCTTCCGAAGACTTGATTGCCGATATTTTGCAAGTATCTGCCGAAGAAAGCCTGCATCAACTCGGCATGTTTACACTGATCATTAGTAATAATTACTTCTATGGTGATAGCACAGCACCTTGGAAGCATATGAGCAAATTTGCGATCGGTAAAAAAGTCAAGATTGGATTCACCGCCAGCACCACAGAAGACCCTGACTTTGACGATGCATCGTCTGCATATGTCTTAGAAGGTGAAATTACTGCCATAGAAACAGATTTTACGGCAGAAGCCAAGGCTCCGATTATCATTCGTGGCTATGACGTTGCTCATCGCTTACATAGAGGTCGGCACAATCGTTCTTTCTTAGAAATGAGTGATAGCGATATTGTCAAAAAACTAGCTGGTGAATCTGGCATTGCAACTGGGACGATCACCGAAACTACCCCAATCCATAAATATGTATTCCAAGAGAATCAAACGAATATGGAATTTTTGCAGGAACGAGCAGCCCGCAATGGTTTTGAGCTATATATGCAAGATGGGAAATTAAATTTTCGTAAATCTACAAAAGGTGCAGAGATATCTCTTAAATGGTTAAAAGATCTATCTAGCTTTCGCGTCCGTGTTACGGGGGCAGAGCAAGTTAACTCGGTTGAAGTAAGAGGCTGGGACTACAAGACAAAAAGAGCGATCGTTTCTACAGCATCCACTGAGTCAGTAATTACCAGCAATACTAGCGGTAAAGGCAGTTCAACTAGTAGTGCATTTTCTGGTAAGCCCACTGGTCCGAAAATGATTGTTGTCGATCAGCCAATTTTTAGCGCTGCTGAAGCTCAAAAAATCGCTCAATCTCTATGTGATGAATTGGGGGGAGAATTTGTCAATGCTGATGCAAAAGGCACTGGTAATCCTTTGATCAGGGCGGGTAAGGTCATAAAGCTAACTGACATGGGCAACTATAGCGGTAGTTATTATGTTACCGAAACTCATCATTTATTTCAGAATCGAACGTACACTACCCATTTCAGCGTGCGCGGTCTACGTGGTGGCGATTTGTATTCCATTTTGTCATCCAAGACTCATTTGCAACCAGGTCAAACCATGTTGGTTGGTATAGTTACAAACAATAATGATCCTGACCAATGCGGAAGGGTCAAAGTTAAATTTCCGACGCTTACCGAGGAACACGAAAGCAACTGGGCTAGGGTCGTGGGCGTAGGCGCAGGAGCTAATAGAGGGCTTGATTGTTTGCCAGAAGTTAATGATGAAGTTTTAGTAGCTTTTGAGCATGGTGATATCCATCGACCCTACGTGATTGGTGGAGTATGGAATGGGACTGATGCTCCTCCAGCCGTAGTCACTGACAGTGTTGTAGGTGGAAAAGTACGCTTACGGACTTTTAAAACTCGCGTTGGTCATCAATTGCAATTTGTCGAAGAAGATAAATCCCCTACTAAAAAAGGCGTTTACCTAAATACAATCGGTGGTCATAATCTGCGATTAAATGATAGCGATAAATTTGTTGAACTCGAAACTACTGGTGGTCACAAATTTCGGGCTGATGATAACAGTAAGGTAATTAGTCTCACTTCAACGGGAGATATAACAGTTAAAACTGGTACATCTGGGACATCTAAAGATTTAACGATTAATGCGGCTAATATGACCTTAACCGCAACAACCAACATTACGCTTAAAGTGGGTAGTAACAAAATAGTGATTTCTAACACAGGTGTAGTAATTGAAGGAGCGCAAGTACAGATTAAAGGTACGACTACAGCTAAAATGGAAGCACCCGTGATCAATGTTGAGGCAACTGGAGCGAATACAATTAAAGGCGGGATAGTTAATGTGGATGCAAGTGGGATAGCTGTGATTAAAGGTAGTTTAGTTAAGATTAATTAATTTCCTAGTGAATAATTAGTTGTTTCCTCCATCGCAAGACGCTTTAATACCAATTCACAAAACTGTGACGATACTTTTGATTGAAAACCAAACCCAGAGAGGTTTTTAAAAACACAAACATGGCGCAGTCGTTTTTGTGTTTTGGTATAACATTAAAAAGTCGAGGAGATTAAGATATGGGACAGCAAGTTGTTATGGGAGCAATGCTTCAATGTAGTTTTGGAGTTGCACCAAGTTCGTTGATTGTGATCCCTAAGGGGATGCCTGTAATGACAGGAGGACTTCTCGCCGCGTCAATTATGGATTTTGCTCCGATCGCCAATATCCCTCCATTTGGGATGTGTAACTCGCCTGCTAATCCAATGGTAATCGCCGCCACAGCAGCAGCTTTAGGAGTATTTACGCCTATGCCTTGTATACCTGTGACTGTCGCTCCTTGGGTTCCAGGCTCTCCAACTGTATTAATTAACAACTTTCCTGCGCTTAACAACTCCTCAAAATGTATGTGTACTTGGGGCGGTGTAATTTCCATTAATTTTGCTGGACAAGTAACGGGACAAATTCCATAAGTATGTATTACTAACTATGAGTAACTTAGATCGCGATTATCTTGGTAGAGGGCTTTCGTTCCCTTTGCGGATTAATGTTCAAGGTGAACTAAAAACTGATGGCGGCGATCGCAATCTAGAGGAGTCGATCGCTACAATTTTGAATACTAAATTAGGAGAGCGAGTATATCGCCCTAATTTTGGCAGTCGCTTATCACATCTCACTTTTGCGCCGATGAATCCACAGACAATTTTGCTAGCCAGAATCTATGTTGAAGAAGCATTGAATAGATGGGAACCTAGGATTAAAGTTACGGGAGTTTATGCAGAGCCAGATCCCATTAGAGGACGTTTAGATCTAAAAATCCTCTATGAAATAAAGGAAAGTCATGATAGACGTAGCTTGGTTTATCCGTTTTATTTACTGCCCCCAAATGGCTAGTAAAGAGCCAATTTTTGTAGAGCAGCTTAGCCGTGCCACAAAAATAGGTTTCGACTTTTTAAAATAATTTGGTATTTAATCGCGAAGGGTAAACATAGCTAGTAAAATCTAATCATCGCCAAATTCACCTAAGAGCATTGTGTAATGACGAAAGAGTTTGATTTTCTTCCCAATTTGCCCAAATCAGATCTTGACGATCGCACCTTTGCAGAATTGGTGAATGAGTGTCTTCTCAGAATCCCGCGCTACTGTCCAGAATGGACAAATTATAACCCTAGCGATCCAGGGGTAACCCTGATCGAACTATTTGCTTGGTTGACCGATCAGATGTTGATGCGGTTTAACCAAGTCCCGCGACGTAATTATGTTGCTTTTTTAGAATTACTGGGGATTCGCTTACAGCCACCTGCACCTGCTCAAACAGAGGTAACTTTTTATCTGAGTGCCTCTTTGCCAGAACCCTACACAATTCCTGCGGGGATTGAGGTTGCTACACTGCGAACTGAAACTGAAGAGGCGATCATCTTTAGTACCGATCAACCTTTAGTAATTGGGAATCCTCGAATTTTACATTTACTAGCTGCACCTAGAGCCGAAGAAAATCCTGAGTTTTTACGTGATTTACTCTTAGATGTATGGACAGAGGATCGTGAAGAGGGATGGTCAGGTCAGGAAATAGCTCTATTTAGTGAACCGCCTCAACCAAACAATTGTTTCTATGTAGTGTTTGATGGAGAGCAACCGATCAATGGCAATGTAATAGCTCTCAACTTGAAGGGAGAATCAGCAACAACGACAGGGATTAACCCTAATAATCCACCTCGATTTTGGGAAGCATGGAATGGTAATGCATGGCAACCTGTACTCCAAAAAGAGAGTGACGATCGCACGAAAGGATTTAGTTTTAGCGAATTAGCCAATGAAGGGACAAATCCTTTGCAGGGTGCAGAAGTAATCTTTCATTTACCACTTACATGGGATGTAACACAGTTTTCAACTTATCGAGGACGGTGGCTACGCTGTAGCTACGTCGAACCAACCGCTAATCAGTCAGCCTATAACCGATCGCCACATATTATTGGTATGGGTGCGAGAGCGATCGGTGGAACGATTAAGGCAACTCAATGTCATGCCTTAGTAAACGAGATTTTGGGGGAGAGCAATGGCAAATCAGGACAAGTATTTCAACTAATGCACCAACCAGTATTGCCTCGTCAAGCTGATGAATATCTCCTAATTACGCCCCCCATTGGACTGCCACAAATATGGCATGAGGTTACCGACTTTTCTGAGTCTACGGAAAGTGATCTGCACTATATTATCGATTCTACTTCAGGGCAAGTTCAATTTGGTCCCTTTGTACAAACGCCCAATTATCAGAGTCAGCATACATTGCAACGTCTACGGATTCAAGGGGAACCGATGCAAAGAGTGGTGGCGGATCAGACCAAAGCGATCGCCATGAATACGAAGTCAACTGGTACTCAATATGGCGCAGTTCCCCCCAAAGGCTCAATCATTCAAATGGTGAAATATCGCACAGGTGGAGGCTTTCGCGGTAATGTGCAGCGCGGCAGTTTGCGAATAGCCAAAAATGCTATTCCCTATGTAGCCAGTTTAACCAATCACATTTCGGCGAGCAATGGTGTTGATGCAGAATCCCTTGATGATGTGGCGGTGCGCGTTCCTAAGATGCTCCGAACTCGCGATCGCGCCATTACCCAAACTGATTTTGAATATTTGACTCTGATTGCGGGGGATGGTGCTGTAGCTCGCGTCATGTGTGCGCCCACTCGGAGGAAACAAGAGGCGGGAACTGTGAAGTTACTAGTTGTCCCTAGAGTCCGCACCGAAAGCATTGAGCAAGGTCAAGGAATTGCTCCTGATCAGTTCATTTTAACCAAGCCCCTCATTGACCGAGTCTTAGGCTATCTTGATGAACGGAAGATGCTAGGCATCCAAATTCAACTAGACCAACCCGAATATGTGGGGGTCTGTGTACAGACTGAGATAGCCCTAGAATCTTCCTACAGCAATCCACAGGTGCAGCAAGATATTGTGCGACAACTTAAGGTGATGCTCTATCGGTTTCTTAATCCGATTACGGGTGGAGTTAGCGGACAAGGTTGGGAGTTTGGTCGTCCTGTTTATCCGTCTGATATTGTCAAACTGTTACAAAACTTTCAAGGTGTGCGCTTTTTAGGTACAGTACAACTATTTGAGTTGCGCTATGAAAACGGCGAATGGATGAGAAGACTTGCGCCACAACCAATGATTGACCCCGGTTCAGTTGGATTGATCTGCTCTTGGCGCAGTCCTAGATTACGCTCTAGCCATGTGATTAATATTGTCAGTTAAGCCCGCATGACAGCATCTAAATACCACCTCCTATGACTCAAAAAAGTAAGCTCCAAGCACTAAGCATTCGCCTAATTTCGATGAAGTCTCCTGATGCCAACGAAGAGACTTTAGCCAGTGCTGATAATTTGGGAAATCCGCAGGACAATCTGTTACGAGCTAATAGTGATAGTGCGCGATCGCCTACTAAATGCAAGCTACTGGTTAATCCCCATGAACCGAGCGAAATTGTAGTCAAGCTCAAGAATTCTAGTAATCGATCGCTTCTAACCAACTTACGTGTCGAAGGGGACTTTCCAACGGATTGGCTGCAAATTGGGATGGAAGGGAATGAGTTACCACCCTATGCAGAGATGGAAGCTGTACTTTATTTCCAAGTTCCTGCGGACTTTTTTGAGAAACAAGAGGCGATCGTGCAAGGACAGCCGCTCACGATTAATTATCATGGGCAGTTACAAGTTTATGGAGGTTATGCGAGTTCCAATTCAGAAGCAGGATTCTCTCCTAGACTAGAATTATTCGATGTTGAGCCATTTCGGCTGTATGTGCGTCCGCCTAGTTTATATCTGGACTTCTTACCTGATACTTACCGTGAAGTAGACTTTGTAGGACGTTTGCTGAAGATCTTTGAAGAAGCTCTAGAACCTGATGTGCAGATCTTAGATACACTCTGGGCTTATCTCGACCCGATGTTAGCTCCTCAAACTATGTTGCCATTTCTCGCCCATTGGGTGGGCTGGGAAACATCACCGAATCTTGATGTTGAGCGGCAACGTTACTTAATTAAGCAAGCCATGCAGATTTATCGCTGGCGGGGAACTCGTCGGGGGCTACGCTTTTATATCCATTTGTTTACAGGATTACCCCTCGACGAACATTTACCTGAAGCAGAAAAACACATTAGTATTTTTGAAATCACAGGACGGGGTTTTGTGCTTAGTGAAGCAATCCTCGGACAAAGCGCCTCCACAGGTGGTGGTAGACCCTTTCATTTTGTGGTGCGAATTCGTAACGATTTACAAAATAGTCTTGACCTGCCGCTTATCCATCGAATTATCGAACGAGAAAAGCCTGTTTTTTGTACCTACGATCTAGAAGTTATTTAAAGATGTCGTCACGAAGCGCCGATATCTTTAAATCCTAAAAATGTACTGATAAAAATAATTGAGAAAAAATCACTAAGAACCTATGAATGACTTTCCCTATCCCATAATTAAATCCTTTGAAAGGTTACAGGTATCAGATGGATTGATGATCAATAGTGAACGATGGCGACTCGCTCACGAATATCATCAGCATCGCCAAAATGTGCAGTATCAGTCTCTATTTTTACCAGGGATAATTTGTGGTTTAGGAGTTGCCCCGATCGCTGCGCCTGAGGATTTACCCGCCAAATTTCGGGATGGGCGTTGGGTACAAATTCAACCAGGGCTGGCGATCGATCTGCAAGGTAATTTTATTGTTGTACCAACGCCCCTCGATTTTCGGATTTCCACGACGGCTTACGATGCTGAGATAGCGATCGTTTACCTAGTTCTCAGCTATGTCGATCCCGCTAAACTCAAGCGAGTCAATGGCAATGAGGTATTGGTGGAAACCTTTCGAGTCAATGAGAAGACGGATTTGCCCCTTGAAACGGATATAGAAATCTGTCGGATTGCGATCGCTGAAGGGAAGTTGGAAATCCAGAAACCAACAGATATATTTTCTCCCCAAGTATCGCAATTAGATATGCGCTACCGTTTACAAGCGCAAATTCGTCCTCAAAATTTGGTTCGGGTAGCAACTTTTAGCGACAATCAACAAGGCCCAATCCAAGAAAATCTTCATTTTCTCGGACAATCGTTATCCAGTCTTGCACCTAGCCTTAGTCTGATTGAACCAATTGGAATGCTGGATCTTAATGCCGAACTGACACTCAGTTATCTCAGTTCCTACCATCTCATTTGTCTAACCCATGCTCAAGTCTTAACTATCAATGATGCTACACAATTAGCTCTACGAGAATACATTGCTATGGGTGGGGTCGTACTAATCGAAGCATCAATTCGTAATAGCCAGTTAGAAAATCTAGTAGGAATTTATAATGAACTCCAAAATGCAAGTAATAAGCTCAAAAAAACTAGCCAATCGCAATCAATGGCTCAACAAGCTGATCAGTCGAGTATTCAATCAGAACTACTGTCTGAGTTAGAAGCGATCGCCATTGAAATCAATTCCTCTACCCAAGATTTTCTTGATTCCCTTCGCAGTCGAGTTCCCATGGAAACACCGATGCAAGCATTTTCCGATTTAGAGCGAACTCATCCTCTCCGTAGTCAGCCATTTCTATTCCCCAATTTATCAGCGATCGCTGATCAACCAATGCAGATTCTCACGAATGGAGGGTTAATTGTCATACTAGGCAAGCTGTCACCGATCTGGAGTGGTCAATCCGATCAAGCCCTGACAAGAGAAACCATTCGCAATAGCCAAGAATTGGGGATTAATATTCTCCACTACGCTGCTCAACGTTATGGAATGTATCAATCTATGCAGGTAAATCCTCAATACCAAAACAACCTTAATCTTCAACCAGAATCCGATCAGCGCCGCATCACTAATATGGTTGATACAACCCCATAAAACCCTTAACCCATCTAAAAGCTCACACTTATCCAAGGTCATCAATATTATGTCTTCGATTCGCCAAATTTTTCCCATTGTTCTAAGCATTCAGATTACCGTAGCAGTTGGTATCACGGGTTGGATTTCATTTAATAGTAGTGAACGCGCCGTTCAAAAATTAACCCGTGAGCTTTGTAGTAATCTAAACTATCGCGTTGAGCTAAAAATCAATACCTACCTGAAAGAGTCGGTGCGAATTAATCAAGCATTGACAACCGCTCTTCTCAACGGCAGTGTCAATCCAAACAATATCGGGGAAGTTCAAAGAGAGATATTTAATAAATCAAGAGAGCTAAACAGTCAAAACATTCTGTTTTATGGTAATGAAAGTGGCACAATGGTTGGCATTGAGCGCCAGAATGATTCCAACTTTTTGTTACGCATTCGCGAAGATAATGTCAATCCTAATCGCCCTACTTTTGAACTGAGCAATAATGGGATACGCGGCAAAGTGATTATGAATGAAGTTTATGACCATCGCACGCGCCCTTGGTATATTGACGCTAAACGCTCTGGCAAGGCTATTTGGAGTTCGATTTTTGTGAGTACAACCGATGGGGAATTGACTACCACCAAAGCTACACCAATCTACAATGCTAATGGCGGGCTTCAGGGCGTAGCAGGCATTAATATTTCTCTGAAACAAATTAAACAGTTTATGTTACAAACTCGCCCCAGCGATAAGTGGAATGTATTTTTGATTGAAGGTAATGGCAATCTAGTCGCCACCACTTCTGACGTGCCTGTATTTGAGAGAAATGGCAATGCGATTAAGCGTTTTGAACTTGCTCAAAGTAAAGATCCTCGACTACAAGATGCTGGATTAGCATTGCGAGAACAGCTAGGATCGCCTCAAAGCGTGGAAAATCTTCAGGTAGTTGAATTTAATTCTAATGGCGAAAAATATATTTTAAGTATGCAAAATTTGGATGAAGATTTGGAATTAGATTGGTCAGTTGGAATTATTGTGCCAAAGTCAATTTTCATGCAGGAGATTGATACCAATAACCGAGTCACTTTAGTTATTATTGTGATTATGTTGGGGGTAAATATTTTGATCGGTTTGGCGATCGCATCATGGCTTTTACGTCCTATTAAAAATCTGATGACAGCGGCAAAGGAAATCGAAGAGGAATCTTTTAATCCTGAAGAATTAGCTTCAGTGGCTCAGCGCCAAGATGAACTGGGACAAATGGCGCGAGTATTTCAAGAGATGGGAAGTACCATTGCCGAACGACAAAATGGCATGAAGAGTCAACTTAGTAAACTGCGAGCCGAAAAAGATGAGGCTAAAAAAGCGGCGATCGCATCCCAAATGGGACAGACTAATTCAGTAGAATCACTTCTGAGCCGTTCTAGAGCATTAAGGATAGGCGATGCTTCACGTCGTTCCTAGCCACCCCAAATTATTGCGATTTTCAGAGAAACCTAGGAGAATACGGCGATGTCCGCAAATCAAATCGGCTTAGAGATACCCCAAAAAGAACTAAATTTTAAAATTGGTTCGGCAAAAAATTCTTTTCCTGTAGTTGTCGTTAATGATAGCAATCAGTTTTCTAGTTTCCAAATTGAACTGATAGCAGCAGGTGCGGATATTCAAGAAGTTGGCTATGAGTGGTATACGATTTCCCCCGATGTGAGTGTGAAGATCCCCCCAGGAGATCTAGTCGAGTTTGTGGTTTCGATTATTGAAACCCCGATCTCAGGATTTACGGGGATTATGAATATTACAGTTCGGGCTTTTTCAATCGAGTTACGTGAAGAAAATCGTGAAGTATTACGCATCAATCTCCAAGAAGGCGCAGGGCGATCAATTTTAAAAGCTGACATACCTGCTCAAAAGCTTCAGGCTATGCCCCTTGACGATCTCGAAATTCCCATCTTAATTAGCAATCCCAGTCAGCAAAATACAAATGTAACCTTAACCTGCCGTGATCTGCCAGATTCATGGTTTCCTAGGGGCAATACTCAACAGTTCACGGTCAAGGCTGGGGCGCAGTTTCGGGCAGCCTTTGTATGTAGTTTGCCCTTTGATCATGATGCGATCGCCAAATCCTATCCCTTTACCATCGATATTTCCCACACCAATGGCTTACCTTCGCAATTAACATCGAGCTTAGAAGTATTGCCAAAAGGTGAGTTAGCCGTAGTCTGTTCACCAAGGTTACAAACAATTCCCGCTAAGCGATCGTGGAAGTTATGGTGGAAGTTTTGGCAATCTTCACCCGCGATATTTACGCTCACAGCCGACAATGCTAGCAACCTTCCTCAAAAAATTAGTTTTGATCTAGAGAATGTTAACTCCAGTGATTATGAAGACTTTTCCTTTGAGGTGTCCCCCAATGATGCGGAAATTGAACCATTCCGTAAAAATGATCTTCAACTTCAAGTGGATAAATCCCGACCTTGGCTAGGAATATCTCAAAAATTAAATCTGTTAATCAAGGCAAACTGGCAAGATACAAGGGTTAACACCATAGATGAAGTCCAAGCGATTGAAGTTGTTGTTAAACCAGTAGTTCCACTTCTCTTAATAATCCTGATTTTAGCAATCCTTTTCTTTATCATGGGTTGGTTGTCTGGATTTAATCCTAACAATCCATTTCCACCGCATCAGGGAGCAGTTACATCTGTTCAGTATGATGGCATTGGTGGTAATGCGATTAGTAGTTCTAATGATCGCACAATCCGTAAGTGGAATGTATCAGGATTTTATCGACCCTTTGGCGGTTTTGATCTAGGTACTTTGACGGAAGCTCAAAAAGCTATTCGCACAGTTCGCTATCGACCTGTTAATAATAATTTTGTAGCGGCTGGACTCGAAAATGGGGAAATCCAGATTTTGGATAGTCAAGCCGACAATAAACGCCCGATCGCCACATTTACAAACCAAGCAGACGATCGCGTATTTGGCTTAGAGTATACCCTCGATGCGCGAACTTTATTTAGTGGTCATGGGAGTGGCACAGTATTGCGATGGGATCTCCAAAATCTGTTCACTAATCCGCCCACTCAACCGAGTCAGATTAAGAAATTTGATTTTGCAATCATTGCGATCGCTCTGGTTGGTCAAGATGACAGCACCTTGGCGATCGCTGGTCGTTATAACCAGCTTGTTCTTTGGAACTGGGTCAACAATACAGTTAAGCAAATCCCCTATCCCAATGTCGGTGGACAGGATGACTATATCCAAAGCATTGCTGTACCCGATCTCAAACGCAATTTACTGGCTACAGCCGATAATCAAGGCTATATGTCAGTTTGGGATCTCAGTACCTGTTTGCAAGGCGATCGCCCTTGTCAATTGATCGATGGCTGGAAGGATGCTCATAATTCTAAACCTGTGCGATCAGTTGCCTTTAGTTCTCAAGGTTGCTATTTGGTTAGTGGTGGTGATGATGGTCAAACTAAGCTGTGGGCTTTAACTGCTAACGGCAAACGTACCAGTAACACTAACGGAAAAACCTTAGAAACAGCCCGTTCTCCAGTTAGTGCTGTCGATATCAATTTGGTTGGCAAGGATATTGTGACCATCAGTGGTACAACGGAGGGAAGAGTACTAGGTCAAAAAACAGACCGACTTTTTAACCTAGGATGTGATGTTAAGTAAACGTGAGTTCGATATAGCCATTTGCGGCGTGCTTCGCACGCCGCAAATGGCTATAGGGTTTGCTATGCAAACCCTATCTCAAACTGGAAACACCTATGGAGCCTTATTCGTAAGCTTCTATCGGCAAACAAGAACAGACGAAATTGCGATCGCCAAACGCATTATCGATGCGTCCCACACTTGTCCAGAACTTATGCTCCTTGAGCCAAGGTGCAGGATAAGCGGCTTGATTGCGGGTATAGGTATGAGACCAATCATCAGCTAATAGAGTCTCCGCAGTGTGAGGAGCATTTTTGAGTGGATTATCGAGCTTGTCCATCGCACCAGAGGCGATCGCATTGACTTCTTGCTTAATGGAGATCATCGCATCACAGAAGCGATCGAGTTCTACTTTCGATTCGCTCTCCGTTGGCTCGATCATCATCGTTCCTGCTACTGGCCATGACATTGTGGGCGCATGAAATCCATAATCCATTAAGCGCTTAGCGACATCATCCACCTCAATACCTGCGATCGCTTTGCAGTCATGTAAATCGATAATACATTCATGGGCAACTAAGCCATTTTTGCCTGTATAAAGAATTGGATAATGCGGTGCAAGACGTTGAGCCATATAGTTGGCGTTTAAAATAGCAACTTCCGTCGCAAGTTTTAAACCCTTTGCTCCCATTAAGGCGATATAAACCCATGAAATCGTGAGAATACTGGCACTTCCCCAAGGAGCTGCCGAAATTGTAGTTTGTTCAGGCTGTCCATTAAAAGGATGTTTAGGTAAAAAGGGAACTAACTGCGGTGCAACACAAATTGGTCCCATCCCAGGCCCACCACCACCATGGGGAATGCAGAATGTTTTGTGCAGATTGAGATGACATACATCTGCGCCGATATCCCCTGGGCGACAGAGTCCAACTTGGGCATTCATATTTGCACCATCCATATACACCTGTCCACCGTAATAATGAATGATGTCACAAATATCCTTAATCGATTCTTCAAACACTCCATGTGTAGAAGGATAGGTAACCATCAGGGCAGCAAGTTCATGCTGATGTTTTTCAGCTTTCGATTTGAGGTCATTCACATCAATATTTCCCTCATTGTCACAATTTACGGTGACGACTTTCATTCCAGCCATGACTGCACTCGCGGGATTTGTACCATGTGCCGAAGTGGGAATCAGACAAATATGACGATTAGTTTGACCGCGATGTAGATGATATTCGCGAATTGTTAATAAACCTGCGTATTCGCCTTGAGAACCAGCGTTTGGTTGTAGCGATACACCAGCAAAACCAGTAATTTCGGCAAGCCAATTCTCCAATTGTTCAAATAGAATTTGATAGCCTTGGGTTTGTTCTAATGGCACAAAGGGATGAATATTGCCAAATTCTGCCCATGTAACAGGAAGCATTTCCGAAGTTGCGTTGAGCTTCATGGTGCAGGAACCAAGGGGGATCATCGATGTAGTCAGCGATAAATCTTTAGCTTGGAGTCGGTAGATATAGCGCAGTAGTTCTGATTCGGAGTGGTAGGAATTAAATACTGGATGGGTGAGATAGGGGGAAGTACGGGTTAGGTGATTGGGAATTGGGAATTGGGGATTGGAGATTGGGGATTGGAGATTGGGGGCTTCACCAGCAAAGATTTCGATTAGGTCGATTAGATCTTGTTTAGAGACGGTTTCATCGAGACTAATTGCGATCGCATTATCTGCTAAGTACCGCAAATTAATTTGTTTGACAGCGGCTCTAGCTTTGATTTCATCACTAGAGATTCCCTTTAACTCAATGCGAATTGTGTCAAAGAAAGATTGATGTGTGACTGTATGCCCTAAATTCTCTAGGGATTTGGCAAGCGTTGCGGTTAGGAGATTTACTCGCTGAGCAATGCGCTTTAATCCTTCTGCACCGTGATAAACGGCATACATACTCGCCATAATTGCTAGCAAAACTTGAGCCGTACAAATGTTACTAGTTGCTTTATCTCGACGGATATGTTGCTCACGGGTTTGGAGGGCTAAACGTAGAGCAGGACGACCATGCACATCCTTAGAAACACCGATCATGCGTCCCGGCATTTGGCGCTTGTAAGCTTCCTTGGTTGCCATGTAAGCGGCATGTGGTCCACCATAACCAAAGGGAACTCCAAATCTTTGGGCGCTACCGATCGCAATATCCGCTCCAAATTCAGCAGGTGATTTAATCAATGTGAGTGCTAATAAATCTGCGGCGACGATCGCTAAACCACCTTGAGCATGAATTTGAGCAATTACATCGGTGTAGTCATAAATTGCACCATCGCTAGCAGGATATTGCAACAGAGCGCCAAAGTAATTTTTGTCAAATTCAAATTCGTCATGTTTAGCAATTACTACTTCAATTCCTAAAGGAATCGCACGGGTTTTGACAACTGCGATCGTCTGTGGATGACAATCACTGGATACAAAGAACTTGTTCCCCTTGTTCTTGGCTAGTCCTGCCGCCATTGTCATCGCTTCGGCAGCAGCAGTTCCTTCATCTAAGAGAGAAGCATTGGCAATCTCTAAGCCTGTCAAATCAATAATCATGGTTTGGAAATTGAGCAAGGCTTCCAATCGTCCTTGAGCAATCTCGGCTTGGTAGGGGGTGTACTGTGTGTACCACCCCGGATTTTCTAAAATATTACGCTGAATAATTGGCGGTGTAATGCAGTTGTAATAGCCAGTCCCGATATACGATCGCCAAACTTGGTTTTTCGAGGCGATCGCCTTTAACTCCTGCAATAATTCATATTCCCCTCGTGCTACGCCTAACCGCAAGGGCTGGCTAATTCTGATTGCCTCAGGCACAGTCTTTTCGATCATGTCCTCTAGAGAGTCACAACCAATAGCCGTGAGCATTTGCTGAATTTCTGAAGAACTCGCGCCTATGTGGCGGCTTACAAAACTATCAGTTGGTGCAAATTCTGCATTGCTCAGGGTATAGCTTAGATAGTCTTGACCTGTCTGAGGTCGAGAAAAAGCTGGAACCTTCAATGATGGTGTTTCGGTGGTTTCGGTAATAGTCGAATCTTGATTTGTCACGGCTAGAGAAGGTTCTAACATAGAATTTGTTGTTTAGAGTCATCCCCTATGCTATTACAAATTCATTACAAAGTGTTAAGTATAAAAGAGATTTGTTAATTAAATGGTTGGGCTGGCCTTGTATATATATTCATAATGAAATGTTCGCCAATGCAATTATGCGATGCAACTGGTTCCGATGGAGCAGAGTAGACTTCGCAAGGAGTAGTCAAAAGGTTCTCTCAGTCTATGATTGCTCAAATCCACGACTCACTGAGAGTCTTCTTCTTTGAAGATTTTGAGATTGGTACTTTTAGGATAGAACTCTCTAAACAATCCATTTGTATATTCATTCAATCCACACTCCCATGAATGACATGAAATCACTCTGATCTTTCAATAGGATATTGACAGAGGGTTTGGAGACCAAACCCTTACATTTTTTGGATAGGCTTGGGCTTAGTCTCCCAGCCCAAGTCTCTGCTTTTCCGTTAAACCAATTCCTGAAAGTGTTGCCACACTTTCAGGAATTAAAAATCAAACCCAATAAGGGTTTTAAAAACACAAAATGGCTACGCCATTTTGTGTTTTGGTACTACATCAGTCAATAGGCTGAGCGAAAGTTGCTGCAAATCTATATTGAAAACCAGATTTTTGCTAAGATTAGTAATTGGCAACAAATACAATACAAAATTTAATTTGATTGTGTTGCTGCTGATCGCAAATCCTTCTAATTATCTAGTCACAATACAAACCCTGATATGCCTGATTCTCAAGTTGATTCTGCGAAGCTTTATGAAGCCATGACAGCTAGTTACAACAAATTGTTGCCACTAGAGAAACAGATGATCCAAGTATTTGCGATCGCTTATGAACCAGTTAATCGCAGCGTATATTTTGACTCTCTACTTCAGCTTGGACTCAAGGACAAAGATAATAAGCACTTTACGGGGATTAGTTTAAAGACATATACTGATCGATTTTTAAAATTAAACTTACTCACCCAAGATCGTTCTCAAGGCTTACAATGCCATACTTCTTTGATCGATATTGCCGCGCGTGATGCCGTGAAATCAGGACAATTTGAGAAGATTGCCACTGTGATCGAGTTACAAATTCCTGTGCCATCTTACGGTAGAACTGATTCACGGACTTTCAGGAGTGAATCGCAATTTATCCGTGAAGTCAGGATTGGTATTTACCGCCAAGATATTAAGTTTGTCACTAAGCAGTTTGAAGACTTCTATCGCTATGGCTATTCCCAACAAAAAATTACCTTAGATGCAATTTTATATCAAGTCTGTAGCAACCCCTTCGATCCTGAATGGTTCCAGACCTTACAACTAGAATTCTATGAAATCGCTTTAGCAACAATTTTAACCAATGGAATGCTAAAGTTGAAGCCAACTGATGCAGCTTTGACACTTCTACAAAAGGAATTTCAAGAAGAAGGCGATCGCTGTACCGATCAGTTACTACTAATTTTGATCGAGCAGAGTCTATTACGTGCTGATTTGCAAACTGTCCAAGAAGCCTACAATCGCCTATCGATTGCCTATAAAGATGCTGGGGATGCTCTATTGGCTTGGTTATATTTTCTGAAAGGCGATCGCGAATTGGCGATCGCGCAGTTTCGCCAATCCCTAAAGATGATCAGAAAAGCTACAGGTAAGCGTCAAGTTTACTTCAGTGGTGAACCGGGGCTATTTTTCATATTAGCGCTGATTCAGGAAGGCACTGCTGAAAGTATGCGCGAAGCCGAAGGCTATACGGCAATCATGGTAAAGCAGACAAATCATTGGCTACAGGTTTCTTATAGCAGATTGCAAAAAGTTTTGAAGTTCCAATTGGGAGATATCCCCCAAAAGGATTTGCTCAGCAGTGAATATATCCACAATCACACAGAGAGCCATTGCCTTGAAGCACTTATTAGTGCGCTCTGTCTTTATTGGGCAAATCCTGAAAAATCTAGAATCGAATTACCCAAAATCCTCGAACCATTGCTCAAACAATCGGTAAATGCAGGATATCATTGGATATCGATGGAAGCAGCCGAATTATTGGGAGAACTTGCCCCTAACTCTATTCATCAAAAACATGCTCACAAATTGCGCCAAAGCAACCAAATTCCCACTATTGTCAATCTGATCCGTCCTCAAGAAACTTGGGAACTAAGTCTGAATGCATTGCTAAATCTTAGCAAATCGCCACAGGAACAGTCAAAATCAGCTAGTAATTCACCCCAACGTTTGGTTTGGTTTATTACTTTTAATAAGGGAATCTGTACGATCCAGCCGCGTGAACAGAAGGTTAATGCTAAAGGTGTGTGGAGTGCAGGGCGTAACATTGCAGTCAAGCGACTGAAGGAGTCGGTGCATGAGTTTCCCTACATGACTCCACAGGATATTCTTGTATGTTCCCATGTGCAAGTATATTCCTATCATGGCTATTACGGTCAAAGCCAATATGAATTTGATGAAGATACGATCTGTGCCTTAGTTGGACATCCCTTGGTATTCTGGGAAGATTCGCCAACTACTCGTGTTGATATTGTCAAAGGGGAACCAGAACTGCTCGTCAAAGCAAGTAAGGGCGATCGCTTAGTCTTAGAATTTTCGCCACAATTGAAGGATGGACAAAACTTTGTGGTCACGAAGGAAAGCCCCACGCGCCTTAAGGTGACACAGGTGACCGAATCCCATCGTCGTATCACTGAGATTATTGGCAGAAAGAACCGCCTCGAAATTCCTGTAGCCGCGAAAGAAAAAGTTCTTGCGGCGATTCATGGCATCTCTTCGATTGTGACTGTGCATTCAGATATTGGCGGCGGTGTCAGTGATGCCGAAGAAGTACCGTCGGATAGCAAACCCCATGTACATGTTTTACCTGCAGGAAGTGGCTTGAAAGTCGCTGTGTTAGCTCGACCCTTTGCCAATGCGGGAGCCTACTATCGTCCGGGGACAGGCGGGGCGACGGTGCTAGCAGAAATAGATGGTAAGCGTTTGCAAGCAACTCGTAATTTAAAGGAAGAGAAAAAGCTAGCAAATGAGGCGATCGCTGCTTGTCTAACCCTAGGTAATTATGAAGAACATGAGAGCGAATGGACGATTGATGATCCCGAATTTTGTTTGGAATTATTACTGGAACTGCAAGCATTAGGCGATCGCATTGTCTTGGAATGGCCAGAGGGTGAGAAGATGAAAATCAGCCATCGCGCTGGCTTTGGTGATTTCAGAATGTCGATCAATCAAAGCCGTGATTGGTTCGCTGCGGAAGGCGAATTACGCCTAGGTGATGACAAGGTACTAGATATGCAGCGCTTATTAGAATTACTTGATAAAACTCCTAGTCGTTTTATTCCCCTTGGTGATGGGCAGTTTATTGCTTTGACCCAACAGTTTCGCAATCGCCTAGATGAGTTCCGTCGCCTATCAGAAAAACATGGCAAAGGCACAAGATTTCATCCATTAGCTGCTTTAGCTCTAGAAGATTTTGTCGATGAAATCGACGATCTCAAAGCCGATAAACATTGGAAAGCACATGTTAAAAGAATTAAGGAAATGCGAAATTTTGTGCCGCAACTTCCCTCCACATTGCAAGCCGATCTCCGTGACTATCAGATTGAGGGCTTTGAATGGTTGGCACGTCTTGCCCATTGGGGAGTTGGTGCTTGCCTAGCCGACGACATGGGCTTAGGCAAAACCTTACAGTCTTTGGCGTTGATTTTGACTCGCGCTTCCCAAGGTTCCACCCTGATCGTTGCGCCAACTTCAGTCTGCATGAACTGGATTAGTGAAGCTGCAAAATTTGCGCCAACGCTGAATGTAATTGTGTTTGGCACAGGCGATCGCCAAAAGGTGCTTGACAATCTTCAACCCTTTGACATGGTGATTTGTAGCTATGGATTACTGCAACAGGAAGATGTCGCCGAAAAACTCGCTAAAGTGCAATGGCAAACAGTTGTGCTGGATGAAGCCCAAGCGATTAAGAACACGGCGACTAAGAGATCACAAGCTGCCATGAATCTTCAAAGTGGCTTCAAACTGATCACGACTGGCACACCAATCGAGAACCATCTCGGCGAACTGTGGAATCTATTTCGGTTTATTAATCCTGGGCTATTGGGTTCCCTCGATAGTTTCAATACGAATTATGCCAATCCAATCGAGCGATCGCAGGATCGAGAAGCTCGCAATCAACTCAAAAAATTAATTCAGCCCTTTATTCTTCGACGTACCAAAAACCAAGTATTGCAAGAGTTACCATCGCGCACCGAAGTCACTCTACAGGTGGAACTCACCAAAGAAGAACTCGCTTTTTATGAAGCATTACGTCGTGAGGCAGTTGCAAAATTAAGCAATACTGATGCTAATGCAGGTCAGAAGCATTTACAAGTTCTTGCGGAAATCATGAAATTGCGCCGTGCCTGCTGTAATACCAAGCTGGTGAGACCCGATATTCCTTTACCTAGTTCTAAGCTTCAGCTTTTTGGCGAAGTGGTCAATGAGTTACTGGACAATAAACACAAGGCGCTAGTATTTAGCCAATTTGTCGATCATCTGCACATCATTCGCGATTATCTAGATTCACAAAAGATCAGCTATCAATATCTTGATGGCAGTACTCCTGCTAAAGATCGCAAAAAGCGTGTGGAGGCTTTCCAAGGGGGTGAAGGTGATGTTTTCCTAATTAGTCTCAAGGCTGGCGGTACGGGTTTAAATCTCACAGCCGCCGATTATGTGATTCACATGGACCCTTGGTGGAATCCTGCGGTGGAAGATCAAGCAAGCGATCGCGCCCATCGCATTGGTCAAAAGCGCCCCGTCACGATTTATCGCCTTGTGGCTAAGGGCACAATCGAAGAGAAGATTGTCGATCTGCACGCTCATAAACGAGATCTGGCGGATAGCTTGCTGGAAGGTACAGATATGAGTGGCAAGGTGACGACTGATGCATTGCTGCAATTGATTAATGAGATTTAGATATAGCAATGTAAGTTTTGCTAAGGACATAAAACCCAAAAGATGAGTGGCGGCGCTTCGCGCCGCCACTCATCTTTTGGGTTTTGATTTGTCCTAGCTATCTCTTGCATTGCTATAGGAGAAGAGTCTGAAGATGACGAAATATGATAATCACCAGTCTCCACCCGCACCGCCGCCATCGCTACCGCCACCGCCACCGCCAAAATCACTACCAGAATAACTTCCATAATCGTAGGAATCATGGCTACTAGAACTACTGGAACTATCGCTCGAACTGCTATAGTCGTTACTACTGGAATAACGCACAGGTGCAGGGATGAAAGGATAGACAGGTTCTTCATGAAAACAGTTTTGACATTGACGCATACTAATGGCATCTTTAGAAGCTTTTTTGGGGAATTTCTTGGGCTTACGAGATTGCTTAAGGTCTGCTGGAATCATTGTCGCATAGCTACATACAGGGCAAATTGTTTCTTCTTTTAAAATATTAGGCTGGCAATAAACATGCTGACGATCGCTTTTAGCAGATTGATTAGTTGGAGGATAGCAGCGATCGCAAGAATATACTGTGTAAGTGGTATTTCCTAGCTCAATAGCTTTTAACTCTGGCTTGGTTAAGTACTGATTAGTTACATCTGAAGCTACATGCTGAACGAGATTTCGACAGTTTTGACAAAAACGCTGTTCCTTCGCTAAACGCATGTCAAGGTATAGGTTATTGACTATATGCAGCCATATAAATTGATATCCCATCGCCATAACTAAGTTTGTCCCTGCAAATAACAAGTGACTAGGAATTGTCAACAAAATTGAAGTACTTGTAATTAGCCATAGCACAACTAAAGCAGGTAAATGCAAAACAATGATCAAGCTAGAACGTTCAAATCCAAATCGAGTTCCTCCGTAGCGCTGTATTGGAGTTTGGAAAATGACAGTTAACTGAGCCAACCAAAATTTTTCAATACTCAACCACAACTGTAGAGAAGTAAAGGCAACTATCAAGTTAATCAGTACTGTAACTAAAAGTTGATTAATGGGCTGAATAAATAAGCTAGTTAACAGTTCTTGAGATAGTACCCATGCATTGATGCTAACGGCGATCGCAGCTAGCCCAAGTACCATTAACAACATTCCTAAACTAGTAAATTCCGTCAATTGAGGAATACGTAACTGAAAAACAACAGGATTTTGAAGTTCTTTACTAACAGTTGGTAATGTTTGTCGCCATTCTCGAATTTTGATAACGATCAATATCACACCACTCAGAGCGATCGCTATGCCAATAAGTCCGATACTGCTGTAAATGGGCATAAAGGGAAAAGGATAAAAATTGATTTTCTCTAAACGACCCGCTATTTCCTCTACACCATTAATGATGCCGAGATCGTAGTTTTGACGCTTAAACTCAGGAGTAATCAGATCTTCGATAATTTGCTTTACTTGGCGATCGCTAATATATGGAGAAACCCCTCGCCCAGTTTCGATTTCAATCCTGCGATCGTTTACTGAGATCAGAAACAATACGCCATTATCAATACCCCGTTTACCAATGCCCCAAGTATTAAATAATTCCGTTGCATAGGCTTTAACCGTTACCGATGGGATGGTATCTGGCAATGTCACTACTGCGATTTCTGAACTGTTGTTAGCCGCTAGTTGAGAAATTCGGCGATTGAGTCGAGATTCAGTATCAGCACTTAAAATATTCGCGACATCACTCACCCAAGTTCCATTCAATTTTCTAGGATTAGGAATGTCACTAATGGGAATTGCGTGTAAAGGTACTGTGGGTAATAGAACTACCCATAGCAAGAATATTAAACAGATAATCCCAGTTAATTTAACCTTCATAGGTTGTTATCTCGACTCCAGAACCGTTGTACTTAATCTCGTTAAATCCTCTTACATCAACCACATCTCGCATCGTAGCACTTAGATATAACTTACCAAATTGAATCGTTAGGAGTGTGGACATAATGGTAGAGGCACTAACGTTTTTTGTTGAGTTTTTCGATCTTTCGGCTTACTCAGGTTAGAGCGTGTTTGAGAAGTCTCTTATTTTGCGAAAATTTCTGCTTTTACCCCCCTTAATCCCCCCTTGCAAAGGGGGAAAACTCAGATTCTCCTCCTTTGCAAGGGGGAGTTAGAGGGGGTAAAAACTTCTCAAACACGCTCTTAGGTGAATATCTATTTGAGCCAAGCTCGGCTCAATAGATATTTTAGATATTAATGCTTTGGGGAATCCGTGATGGTCTCAAATAGTTATAATCTGCAACCCGTTGTTCATTGCGAGACTTGATCGTAGATTCGATCGCTTTTAACTGATCTTGAAAATCGCGTAAGGGCTGCTGAATGCGATCGTCGCTGAAGTAATCAGTACCATACTCGCCTAAAGTCGTGTAATAAACTGAACCAAGAATATAAGTCATCGTCAGTTGACTCTTAGCTTGATCGATTGGCGGCAACATCGCAAAGAAATCCGCCTCCTTTGCGCCTGTGGTTGTGGTCGGAGCAGGAGCATAGCTCGCTAGAGGTATGGCAGGAGCGTAAGTCATCAAGTCGCTTTGAGGGAAATTCACCGCCGCATGTTGAGCGCTTGCAGTAAAGATCAACATAGTCACGGCACTAACTAAATAATCTATGGTGCGAATCTGTCCACCCTGCCCAAAACTAGTCACGCGACCACCATTGTCAGAGATAATTTCTTGTACCCAAGCTTGCAGTTCAGAATCTCTGATCACATCATCATCCTTGAAGTAATAGATGGATAGATAATTCTTCACCCAAGTAGCGATTGCTTCCCAAACTAATAAAGCATCATCGCGATAGGGATAGTCTGGCAACAAGTTCGGATCATCAACGCCCCTCTTCTTCAGCGCTACAGGCAACATGGCTTCGTCAAAGTTGTAGGTTTTGACTCCACGCACTGACACAGCGCGGGATGTGGCAATACTGCCTGCCAAAAGACTATCAACTGTTCCGCCCGCACTAACTAGTCCCGATTGGGCGGCATCATTGATTGCTAGAGTACCTTGGAAGTGAGGTTTCAGCAAGATATACAAAGGATGATTGCTAGCAAGTTGACGATTAGTGGCGATCGCAAAAGGCTCAATAAATAAATGGGTTCTACCCAAATGGCTAATTAATTGATGGTAATTAGCATCAGCGATCTGGACAACGGTTTTCGCTAATAGCCAGTTGGGTTCATCCCCAGCTTGACGTAAAAAGATGGGATTGGTGTTGGGGTCTTGTCCTAGTTGAATGGCGATCGGCGTAAGGCTATTTTTACCTTTAGGAACCGCAAACAGAGCTAAGGGAGCATTAATGTATTTCTGCTCTCCCTTGGGGAATGTCCCACCTGCGATCGCCGTTAGCTCTGCATAATCAGCTAGATATAAACGTCCAGACGATCCTGCTTCGGCAAGCGAATCATCTGCTAAAACTGTCTTAAATTGCTCTTCAGTTAAAGGGAATTTTGCATCTAAAGTTTTAACCTGTTGAATCATCAGAGGGTTGAACCCAGCAACGCGCAGTCTGGCAAATTCTGAATTGCTCGTGAAATTTTGGCTGATGGCGGGTAACGAAATAACCCAAAAAAGATTGTTGTACTCCTTAATATTTGAGCCTTCAATGTTGGTCGGCTCAGTCTCTAAAAACGTTGGTATTTCTGAAAGTAGCTCTACTATTGCAGAATCTGAATGAGCCATGCTTGCTGCAAGCAAACGCTTAGAGAAGTCCAGTTGCTTGACTTTGCAAACATCCTTGCTCTTCTCTAAGAGCAGGGGATTTGCTCGATCATTTAATAAAACTCTGACCACAACTTTACCAACGAGCAATCCCCAAGATAAGGAGAACCGCTCATTAGTAGGCACTTTTTCTACCATTGGCAAGGAGTCAATGTAGGTGTAGTTGTACTGATAAAGCTGCCTAGCTTGATTTAGTGATGCTTGCCGTTGAGAAATTTCGGGATCATTCTGAGGCAGCAGAGGATATTTACTCGACTTCGATCGCCTTGATATTAAATTGGCTAAGTCTGCTAACTTAGCCGAGAGGAAATTTAATATTCTGGCAACACCATTCAAAAGCGAGAAGATCATGGATGCACCTAAAAATCTGTACATCCATATATAAAACCTGTCAGCTTGAAATAAAGTGAAGTTTTGCTAAGATAAATTTTTTACAGCGCTTTGCGCTCAAAACCAAACCAAGAAAATTTTTGAAAGCGTTGCAAAGCAACGCTTTCAAAAATTTTCTTGTGGTTCGTTTGATCGATAATTGCTGTAAGTTGAGCTTTATCGCGATCTCAAAAAATTTATTTAACTAGCCCTGCTCTCAGAGCGCGAACTGCTGCTTGGGTGCGATCGTCAGCACATAGCTTATTCAAAATATTCCGCACATGGGTTTTCACCGTGCCAACCGTAATATAAAGTCGCTCGGCAATTTCAGCATTGCTATTACCATTTACGATCTCAGACAGTACTTCTAGCTCCCGCTCAGTCAGGGGTGTTGCTTGCAAAACTTGTTTGTAATCAGCCTCTGCTGCATCAATTTCCACAGTTGCCTCGCGGCGACGTACCTGCTGCAAGACAATACTAGCGATCGCAGGGTCAATCCATGAGTTACCCTCGGCAGTTAGCTTCAGCGCTTGCACTAGATTTTCAGAACTAATATCTTTGATGCAATAGGAATCTGCACCTGCGGCAAAGGCGGCTAATACTGTTTCTTGGCTATCGGTGAGGGTAAGAATCAAAACTTTAGTGGCGCGACCTGCGTCGGTAGCCGCCGCCTTAATTTGGCGGGTTACTTCCACGCCATCCATATCAGGCAAGCCCAAATCGACGATCGCTACATCAGGTTGTTGGCTGTTTACCATTGACACGCCTTCTGCGCCTGTGGCAGCTTCACCAACAAACACAAGATCGACTTGCTGTTGCAAAGCGATCTTCATGCCCATGCGGGTTAGGTCATGGTCTTCTATTAGGACAACACGAATCGAACTCATAAGCACTTGTGCAGGTTATGCATGGTCTGTATTGATACAAGAATCTCACAGAAAGGGGCAATAAAATCAAAAACCCCCTAAAAAGCAACATCTTCATACAGATCTAGAAATTTGCCTTCAAAGTTGATGCTCGATAGCTGGAATTTGTCTTGCTCTCCAGAATATGATTTTAAAAACCAAATTCCTTCTTCATTGCGGCGAAAGCAATCAAGGCGCTGACGTTTTGTGTTGACTAGGACATATTCTTCGAGGCTCTCTAGCTGTTGGTAATCTGCAAATTTATCACCTCTATCAAATCCCTCGGTAGACTTTGATAGAACTTCGATAATTAGCTTGGGAAATCTCTTTTGATTTTGCGATTGGGTATCTCTAGGATCGCAAGTTACCATGACATCTGGATAATAAAAACGATTTAACGAATCTATTCTCGTTTTCATGTCAGACATATAGACTCGACAATTCTTGCCGCGCAAATGATTGCGGATTACAAAAGCCATGTTTAAGGCGATCGTAACGTGAGGATCGTTTGCGTCAGCCATGGCATAAACATATCCATCGATATATTCGTGCTTAATTTCGCTCTGCTCCTCCATTGCGAGATATTCGTCTGGAGTTATGTAATCAAACTTGGGTATGGCGATCATAATTTACCTCATGAAATGGGAGGGAGGATCGAAGTTAAAGCGATCGCAAAATCAGGAAATGCTAAAAGAGAAGCTTGGCTTGGCTCAGTAAGAATAAGATGCTCGGTGTAGCCCGTAGGTGTTGGTTTACGAAAGATATGCAGTTGACGTTTTTGGGGAGCTAGAACCCAGTAGTCAGCGATACCAGCCTTAGCATAGAGTTTATCTTTGATTTCACAATCCTGTTTTAGTGTGGAGTCGGCAACTTCTACGACAAGATAAATTTGCTCAGGACTTGGATGTTGTTCCACATAATCTAGAACTGTCCCTTGGGCGATCGCTAAATCTGGTTCTGGTTCTGAAAAATCATCTAAATGAATAGGGTCTTGGGTGCGAACTAATGCTGAAGTGCCGAGGCGATCTCGCAAAACATTGGCAAGTAAATGTAATGATGTGACGTGGGGCGTTCCTTTGGCTGCCATTATGGTGATTTGCCCAGCAATTAGTTCGGTGCGTTCGTCAATGAGAAGTCCTAACTCACTGATGCGATGGTAGTCCTGTACTGTCCAACGCTTGAGATTTTTTGGTTCTAAGGTGATGACTGCTTGGGGGACGCTTGCACTAGTCATGATCGTAGACAGTCAGTAGTATTTAACATCTCTTATTTTATACTTTTTATACCTTTATAGTGAAGGGCGATCGCCATACTTTTCTTGTCTAGCAATGTAAGGTTTGCTTAGGACATAAAACCCAAAAGATTAGTGGCGGCGCTTCGCGCCGCCACTAATCTTTTGGGTTTTGATTTGTCCTAGCTGTCTCTTGCATTGCTATAGCTTTCGTTTGAGTTCGTTAGGTATTGATTAATTTAGCGTTATTACTGTTTCAATACTTTCTCTACTTCAACTATGAAATCTTTTGCTTTTTCTAAAATTGTTTCTGCTTCTGCTAATGTGCCAGTAAAGTCTGCGTTATAGTCGCTCAATTGTCTTAGCTCATAGGCATCGCTTAAGATTTTTGACCAAACTGAAGAGAATTGACCTGTTTTCACAAAGTGCTGACTAAACAGGCGAATTGTTCCTTTATGGGTCGAAACATCTAAATCTTTAGATAGCAATAAGGCTTGAATTGCATAGTACATAGAGTAATAGGAACGAGACAGACAGGTGCGATAATGTCCTCGTTCGAGCAACAGTTTCGCTATGTCTAGTTCTTCTAAGGCTAAGGAGAGTAGCTTTTTGAATTCACTCATAATTCGATTCCTTCTTTTCGGATGTTTCGTAACAAAGCAACATTTCTTGTATGGAAATCTTCTTCGGACATGGGAATAATAGAAACAAGTTCATCCTGTTCTAATAGCATTTTTACGCGCAGTTCTGACATATTTAAAATTTCTTGGAACTGGGAAACGGGGCTTTTAAGAACGGCTAGTAAGTCAATATCTGAGTCGGGATTTGCTTCGCCTCTGGCGTGGGAACCAAATAGAATTAACTTAACAAGGCGATCGCCATAAAGCTCTTGCAACTCTCGCTTGAGTTCGTTAAGTATTGGAGTAATGCTCGTTAAAGTAGTAGTCATTTTCTAAGGGAAGTAGCGATAAAATTCTTTGCGGTGTAATGTGCGAATGACTTCTACTGTGTTATCTGAAATTTCTATGCCAATGCGATAGTCACCTACTCGAATACGATAACGTGTTGAATATCCTTGCATGGCTTTAATGTTCGGGAGTTCCTGTAAGTTCTGAGCTTCAGGCAAAGTTGTAAAGGCAATTTCATAGATGCGTTGATATACTGATGAGCCTTTCAGGTTTTTGAGATCTTTTAAAAATGACTGGCGATACTTTACTTCCATTTTAGTCTTCCAATCTAATCATCTAAAAAGGCTAGAGCTTCGGTACGGGAGTAAAGAGGGGTATTTTTATCTTCATCCATTGCTTTATTGAGGCAATAATCTTCTATAGCTTCGCTAAGGTCTTCTAGAGAGGCGTTATCGATGGGTAGGAGTTGCCGCCAAATTGCGATGGGGATGACAACGGCGGTGGGCTGTCCTTCTTTGTTAGTCAGATATTCAAGGTCTAGCATGATTAACTCTCTTGTTGATGGTTTTGTGTAAACTTTCTTTTATTTTATAACTTTAGCTATGGGCGATCGCTTAGTCATATATCTACATAGTCATGAGAATGGAAAGCCTCCATGTTTGGTAATGATTTGATCAATATCGCTCATGATCTCGATGGTTTCACCCAAGATGGAGATGATATTTTGATAATGAACGAGATCGTCAAAGCTGAGTTCTCTTCCTTTGCGGTCTTTTAGCCATTTCTGACAGACTTGATAGCCGCCGGTGTAGAAGTTCCAAATGTGGTTGGGGATGTTGGCGAAATACTGCTCAGAGTGAATCCAAATTTTTAGCCTACAGAAATATTGTTTACTGCAAAAATGTTTTTCTTTCTAAACCATCTAGCATTTTTACCCTAATCTCGTACATTAAGTCTACTACAAGATTTCTGAAGCGCATGTATACACTTTGATTAACTTTTCCTTCAGAAACTAAATCACCTCCGTGCGCTACAGTATTTCTTAATCTCAAAAATGAATCCATTGAGCTTTTTAAGTTAGGATTTGGATGTTTGTAATCTTTCCAATGTTCGGGAAACTGTTCAAGGGAGAACGTTTTAAGCAATTTATTCAATACACTAAAACTAACGTTACTCTGAGTATTGACAACCCTTGAGATAGGTTGACTTCTTTCATTATGAAATGTCTTAATATCTCTAAAGAATCTTATTTTTTGCTTGTCTTTATTTGGATATTCTCTGAATTGCTTAAATGAACTTTCCATATGATGAATTACTATGTCATCAGAGAAATCATAAAATTCAATATCAATTTTATTAAGTTCATCAATATAAAGGTTAAAAGCTGTTTGTACAAATCCTTCCCATATGGCATATATCATTGATATAGATTGTGTTGCGAATATTTCTTGATGTTTTATAGACAAGGAATATCGTTTAGTAAAAATGGCTCTTTCAATTTCAAAAAGAACAGTTAATCTCTCTTCAATTGCTTCTTGTACTGCTACATCAAAATCGTCCATAGTAGATTTATGATCCAAAAATTTCATTAGCCCTTTTAAGACGATTTCTTATCCTACTCCTGCTATTAGATGCAGAGCCAGAGTATCTTTTAAAACTTTCATCTCGCTTTAATGCATCAATTTTTGATTTTAATGAATCTAGATTAGATGCATACTTTTCTAGATTTTGTGCAAGTCCAATTAATACACCTTCAAAATTTGCTGGAACAAAAAGTCCACCCTCATTTCTAAATACTTTGTCATCTTCTAACCTACTAATCAGTTCTAAGCATTGCATAAAGGTAGACTCGTACAAATCATAGTCAAAATGATCGTTTTCTACAGTTTTCTTCATAAAATTATTTAGAAAGTTTTCTGTGTTTTCATTGATATTGTCTACATTGTTATAAAATGCAAAAAATCTTAGGATTAACTCCTGATCGTACAATTCATTCAGTTTGCCGCGACTTAACTGCGTTAAATTTTTGAAAACTTGTTTCTGACTAATGCTTAGTAAAAGCTCATTAAGCTTAGGATTTATGCCTCTATATATAGCGTTTCTAATTTCTTGTGGAGTTAGTTTTGAACCACCAGAGTTAAGACGCTTAAACAACTCATACTTCATAGAAGTATTACTTTCTCCTCTTAGTATCTCAACTCTACAGACCGCTCTTTTTAAATTGATCTTGAGATTTACTGGAAGATTATCAATGTTGAAACCGTCTAAGCTCTTTATCAGTCCTCCCTCTGCCAATGTCCACTTATTACTTATATCAGCAGCTTTCTCAGATTCTTCTTCAACCTCATCCTCTACTTCATTATTTTCTTGGTTATAGTGAATCTCTGAAACTTTGATATCCAAGTCACCAAAAAAGCTGATGAAAGTAGAAACACGCTGCAATCCATCAACTAATTCCCAAACACCATCTTTATCTTCAGCAACAAAGATTGGAGGAATAGGAATTGATAGCAAAATAGACTCTATAAGAGCAGTCTTTTGTTTGTGACTCCATCGAAATAGCCTTTGATATTCAGGTCTAATAATAAGTTCTTTATTTTTGTAAAGGTTAATTAATTCTCCAAAAGATATATCAAGCCTATCGGATGAAAGTCTTTTTCTTTCATCCGAAACTGCTTTTTCGAGCAATGCAATTTTATCTTCAATATTTTCCATTTTTTATTTTAGGTATTTTTGTATTATCTTATAGCATCCTATCTAAATCTGGTTAAAAGTACTTTCGCTTACTTAAGGATGATTGACTCCAACATTTCTCATCTACTCTCTTCAAAACTACAACAAACCATAGCAAATCGTCTGAGCATACATATCCGCAAACTGCTCCCCCGTCAAATCGCGAATCAACACCGCACGAAAAGACTCTAACTGCTGTCGCAACATCCCACCGCGATCGCTATCATTCAAAGCCGTATTAATCGCATCCCTAATCAATTGTGCCAAAGCCGCCATCCTTTTCGCTAAAGCTCTGGGAGTCGTGACTTGCACAACCTTAGTTAATAAAAACTGTCGCAAAAGTTGATCAACCTGTGCAATCCAATCATGATCAGGCTTAATTTTCTTTTGCTTATCAAAAGTAGCGATCGCCGCCGATAGCCGTAACTCCCCACCCACATACCACCGAAATTCTAAATGATCCGTTAAAATCAAATTCCCTAATGCATTAAAATAACGCTGCATTTGGTTCTTCTTTTCCAAACTCTTCAGCGAAATTCCAACATCCTTAGCCTCAAGATGTCCAACCTCTAACGCCCCCTGTCCAATCCAAAAATCTGGCGCACCGCAAGCAATCCGTTTCGGCTCATTCACCGCCAAAATGTCACTACCAAAAGACTCTAACAATCTCTTCAACGCAGGACGATAGGTATGCTCTGTCGCATTCCCCTTTTGATAAATTTGCGTCACTTCTTGCAAATAAGCTTGAATTTGATTAGTCATCGTCTTTTGGGATTGGCTAATCTCAGGATACCAGATAAAATTCTGATATTTTTAGTTGATATACTACCAGAACGATAGTTAAAAACTACCCCGCATGACCTGATTGAGCATAGATTCAACCTGTGAAGCAAGCTGAGTATGACTCATCCCCAATTGATCTAAGACACTGAGGGATAATTCTAGCGATCGCAAAGACTTGCCTTGATATTGATATTGAAACTGCGAATTACTGCATAGCTGGTAGAGACAAGCCAAATCGTATAGAGATCTAGCATAATCAAGCATCATTCCGAATTGCTCAAAAGCGATAGAAGCATCAATTAATGAGTCTTCCGCCGTTTCGATCGCATCTTCATCGAGACTATCTAAACCATCGAGAAGTCGATATACATAAATACGTCCTCGGAGATGTTTGGCGATCGCAATTCCCCTCAGATATTGATAATCTCGGAAACGAGGTAATACATTTACTCTAATGCAGATTAGACTTTCTTCAATTTGGCGATCGCCCAGCAAAGCTTCGGCTAAATCACAGTATAAATAACCAATTTCAATGGTATCAACAGGCTCTTTGAGTAAAGAGATGCCATCTTTGATCATTTCAATTGCCGTTTGCCACTGAGATTCGGCGATCGCCACTTTCGCTAGACCTTTAAGCGCTTGTAAACGCAAAAAGTTATCGGAATTAGCCAATGCAATATCGAGCGTACTTTGAAAAAGATTAGCGGCTTGATTGATATCCCCCGATGTTAAATACAATTGTCCTAAGTAGGTGTAGCTTTTAGCAATCGCACATTCATCTTCTATTTCTAGGCGTACAGATAGCGATCGCTCAAAACTCATAAGAGCCGATTGCAGATCATTTACACGTAAATAATATTGTCCGATTGCGTCATCAATGAGAGCCTGCCCTTGCTGACTACTGCGATAAGATTGATGAGCCGTTTGTAGAATATGTAAAACATCGCTCAATTCCCCCATTTCAAGCGCCAGAACTGAACGCACATACAGTAAGTAAGCTTCCTGTTCGGGATCGCGATCTGGATGCTGAGTTAATGCTTCCCCCGCTTGTTGCACAAGAACTTGCGCTCTCTGCAATGATTCTAATTGTTTTGTGGCTATTAGCTCTACAGCAAGATCTAGTAAAACCCTTATGGTTGTGCTAGAGTCTCTCTCCACATTTTCGCCAGTGGTCGTATTTTGAAGACATTGTTCAAAATAGGCGATCGCTAGGGTGCGATCCTGTTGACGCAGATGCTGACCTTGAATCAGAAATTCAGCTAATTTCATGAGAAACTCCAAAATTATGCGTGTAAGTCACCTACTTCTAGGCTTCACACTCCATAAATAATATCGTACCCAAAATCATCTATTCCAAAATCACCCATCAGCTCAGAAAATCAATTTGTTCTCAGCACCTTCAGCGATGGGAACAACAAATAATGAGAATTGATACAGGTTATTGAGGTTTAAGTAGTACATAAATATCTTTAAAAGCCTTGCAATGCAAGGCTTTTAAAGATATTTATGTTTTTTAAGTCAGTGCTTTATACGGATAAAATTCAGTTCATTATGAGTTTCTACTAAGTTCAATTTGCTGTTTAGTGGAAACAACCTGACTGAGAGCTAAAGAATTCCAGAAAGAACGAATTTGATTGCTGACGGATTGCCACTGTGAGTAATGAAAAAAATGTTTGCCCTGCTCGCTCAACCAAAGGCGATCGCTATCTTTAAGATGCAATCTCCATTTTTGGTAGGCATTTGCACCACCGCCACCAATCACATAGTCATCTAATGCGCCACAAACCAACATTGGGACAGTAATCGGCATGGGAGCAATATAGGTGGGTGCATAGAGAGAATGGGGGATTAGGGAATTATCAAGATCTTGCTTGAGTAGGTTAGCCAACCACTGCAACATCTCTTGGTCACGATAACCAAATAGATAAAAGGCTGTCCGCATCAGCATTGTTTCCCGACTACAACTTATTAACTGGCGCTGCTCGTAGTAGTGACTATGCCAGCTAGTTGCTAAGTTAACCCCCACTGACAATAAAGTAAGCGATCGCACCTGTTCAGGATATTGCTTGGCATAGAGCCAACCGACTAAGCCCGCTATGCCATGCCCAACCAAATGCACTTTTTCTTCGCAGGTTTGTAAGTATTCATGGAGAGATGCGATCGCCAAATTGAGATCGATGGGTTCGTCAGGATTTTGGCAATATTCCCATTGGGCGAGCGTATATTGACGCGACAGCGATCGGAGTAGCTGTAAATCGAAACGACGTAAGGATTGACTGGTGCAAATGCCGACAACTTGAGGCGAGGTGGACTGTCTAAAGGTCATATTTTTATTGATATTAATTTTTATTAAATTAGAGTCAGCCTATAAATAATTTCTAAGGATGTAAATAAGAAAGAATTGAGTGATAGTTCTCGCTCTTACTAAAATCTGTTTCAGCAATCCCTGTAAAAAACGCATTCTATCACCCAATCCTACCAACGCATTTGAACTATGTGTAATGAAGCGTGCTGAGTCAAGCCGCATCAGAACTTAATTGGCACTGTAACACTATTGAATATAATTATCAATAGTAAAACCAAAAAAATAAAAACGGTGCGACGCACCGTTTTTATTTTTTTGGTTTTACTTAGCTTGCAATTGCCAAACCTTGACGAGGCGATCAGCGCCACCACTGACTAAAGTGGCATCCTTAGGGCTAAAACTGAGGGATAAAACAGGAGCTTCATGCTGACTGAGAATTTGCATGGTTTTACCCGTCTTCACATCCCAGATCTGAATTGTTTTATCTACACCGCCAGAGGCGATCGCACTGCCATCTCGGTTAAAGGCTATCGTTAAGACACCACCTGTATGACCTGATAGAGTACGCAGGAGTTTGCCCGTGCTTGCATCCCAGATTTTTACAGTTTGGTCTTGGCTGCTACTAGCCAGCAGCTTACCATCGGGACTATAGGCGATCGCATTTACAGGTGCATTATGTCCCGCAATATTTAGAACTCGCCGGCCTGTCTTCACATCCCAAAGTTTAATAGTTTTATCAAAACTAGCACTAGCGAATTGCTTGCCATCAGGAGCAAAAGCTACAGATACAACTTTGTCTTGATGTCCCTCAAAAGTTTGCAATAGCTCACCTCTACGCCAATCCCAAAGCTTGATCGTTCTATCAGCACTGGCGCTAATTAAGGTGTTGCCATTCGGGCTATAGTCAACACTGAAGACCTGTCCATCATGGGCTTCAATGTTCCGAACTGGTTTGCCACTGCGGAAGTTCCATAACTTTATCGATTTATCAATACAGGCAATTGCGAAGGTATTGCCGTTAGGATGCACGGCGATCGCATTAATTCCAGAGACTGAGCCGAGGTGATTGGATAAAGTTCCAAAGGACTGATTATCTCTTACATTCCATAGGCGTAAAGTGCGATCGTAACTACCACTCGCAAAACTGAATCCATTGGGAAAGAAGGCGACGGCTCTAACCCAACCTTTATGCCCTGTCAGGCTCAGCCGTAATTGATAATTAGAAGTGATGGTTGGAGTCGGTACGGTAACCGTAGGGGTCGGTTTGGGAGTGGAGGAAAACTTAGGCAAGTATTGAGAGAAGTGAATCGCACCCCAACTAATTCCTGCTAAGCAAACTAGAGCGATCGCCCAACGATTAGTATTCTGATTGAGGGTAAAAGTGGGCATCTGGAAATCATCAGACCCTTGCTGCATAGGTAAATTATCGAGTTCATAGAGAACTTCCTGTGCAGTCTGATATCGATCTTCAGGATGGTGCTTAACCATGCGATTGAGAATGAGCATTAGTTCAGGACGAATTGCTGAACCCATTTGCCAGTCTAATAAATTTAGGTCTTCACGGCGAACTAGTTGACTAGGATGTAAACCTGTAAGTAATTGAATTGCTGTTAAACCAAGGGCATAGATATCACAACTAGGTGTAAAGTGTCCAAGAGCTTGCTCAAAGGGCATATAGCTCGGTGTACCAAGAACGACTCCATTTTGAGCAGCCGTTGCATAAATGCCTTTGAGAACGGCAAAATTAGTCAGCACAAAATGTTGATCACTACTATTCCCTCCTTGATAACTACCCTGACGATCTTTCCGCCGAATTAAATTTCGAGGACAGATATCTCCATGCACCATATTGGAACTATGGGCAATATGCAGACTGGTTAACAATTGTCTGAGGAATTGAACTAGCTCTGACTCACTGTAGAGCTTACCTGTAGAAATTTCATCACTGAGACGAATTCCATCGATCGCTTCTTCTACGATATAAAATTCCTCCTCTTGTTCAAAATAGGTTGTGATTTTGGGGAAGTCGGCACTGCGATCGCTAAGTTGCTGTAATTTAGGAACTTGATTGCGAAATAGCGATCGCGCCCAGTCAAGTTGCAGATTAGTTTTATTAATCAGACAAAAACTTTTAGCGATCCATCGGGGCATTTCCTCAGCCACGGTATCTTCGACTAAGTAGGTTTGCCCATAGGTGTCATCGGCGATCGTCTGCACAACTCGAAAGCGTCCGCCTAACAGATTACCAAACGCCTTACCCATTGTTGGTGATGTCGCCATGAGAACCTTACTCCAACCGCAACTCATTTAATTATAATCCAATGCGCGGTCTTGCCAACAGCAAGACCGCGCATTGGATTATAACTAGTCCTTTGATGCTGGCACAACATAGAGAATGCCAGAAATTAACGTAAGTGCGACTGCAATCCAGAAAAAGGCGATCGCATAGGGAATTTTGACCAATAAAGCGGCGATCGCCACGATTTGCATCACAGTTTTCGCCTTTCCCCAAAAATTAGCGCCAATAATTTGCGGTTTACCAACTTCGCCAGAAGTCTCCTGACTAGATGCACTCGGCGCACCACGCCAAGCCGTAATCAATAGCTCTCGCGTAATAATTAAAAACACTGCCCAAGCGGGAACTTGACCAAGTTCGATAAATAATAAGAATAAGGCGATCGTCAGGACTTTATCCACAAGGGGATCAAGGAATTTGCCAAGTTCAGTTATTTGATTAAGTTTTCTTGCTAAATACCCATCCAGCCAATCAGTAATTGCGGCGATGATAAATACACTTAAAGCAATTAATCGGCTAAGTTCGCTATCTTGCCAAAGAAATAGTCCAAAAATAATCGGGACAGCAATTAATCTCGATAGAGTTACCCAAGTAGGCAATGTAATGTTTGATGAGAACATTAGTTATAAATTTAGTAAACCCTACTATTATTACTCTCAATCAACCAATTTTAATTTTTTCTATCTTGGCTTCAAATACCAAAGATTTTCAGAACAGCATTCATTGTCACGATCATCGAAGATTAGTTGTGGTTCATACTTTGTTTTTTCGGTATCTATTAACGAATCGGAATCACCACCATATATAAAAATTGATTTAGAACTTTCTGAAAGTCTTTCTCTAGCATCACCAACCATTTGAAATTGAGAATCAGGCTTTAGCCTATAACTAAGATTAATAATTCCAATGAGATTGTTTGAATATTTGGCATTCGTAATAACAAGAGGATTGTCATATTTATTAATCATATTGGCTAGGGCTATTCCATTTCTATAGGTTGCTTGGTTGAAGGACTGCTCAGATTGGGAAATAGAAATACAAGATAATAGACCAAGTAATATTAATAAAGTAATAACTATTTGCCCAGATATTCTAATCCGTTTAGATAAATAATTTGTACATCTGTAAAATAAATATGTTAGGGATAGATGAATTCCTAGGTAAGGGGCTATAAAATATCGAGAGGCTCCAGAACGTGCTGCACCACCATTAAGAAGGTCTGGCAAAAGTATCGAGGCAATAGTGACACCTATAATACTAAACACAAATATAGAAATCGATTTAGGGGCTTTAACCCACAAAAAATACAGAGAAAATATTGTAATAATTATCAAAAAGAAGGTTAAATAACTATAGCCTTTCCCAATATCAAAAAATACATCTCTAAAATTATTAAAAATACCTTTAAGTAAATTTAAAGAACCAATTTTTTCTGAAGACCATCCAGTTGCATTGTTAATTACCTTTAATTTGGATATTATTACCAATAGCCAAGGAATAAATAACAGTATACCAACAAGCATTGAAACCAAGTAGAACTTTGTAACTTTATTCAGTTGAAATCTTTGCATTAAAAGAATATAAATTCCATGACTAACAAAAACTAATATTGAGAATAAAAAGGTGTAGAGGCTAAGAACAACAGAGATAGCATAAGCAGACCAACTAAGTTTTGTATTTAGTCTCGCCGCTCTTAGAAGCAAAGTACTAGATAAAGTAATACTAAGAATCCACAAGGCAGGAGGTCTAGCTTCTTGAGCATAGACTAAATGAAAGGGGGAAACTGCTACCATTGCTAATGCAATTAATCCTATATACTTTGATCTAAATAACTCAATACATAAACAGTATAAACAAACTAAAGATAGTAGACTTACAAAAACAGAAAAGCTTCTAATGACTACAACACTATTTCCAAAACTGCCAAAAAATTGTATCCAAAGACGTGCTAATACAAAATATACAGGAACGTGCTGTGGTTCTTCAGATATCAATCCTTGTACAGTGGCAAACATATCCGAAGTGGATCTGGGTTGTTGATAAACCAAAAGATCCGAAATACTTAGTATTGATTTGTTGGTAAGGTTTTGGATAGCTTCTACATAACTAGAACCTGCCATGCGCAGAGATGTAACAATTTCATCGCCCCAGTACACACGATGATCAATATGAATACATCGAATTACAATACCTAAAATAATGACAACGATCAGAAAAATATAAAGCCAATTATTTTCTGAATACTTCAGCTTTCCAAGTTTAGTGTTTAGCATGAAAATTTGTATCCTATATTTTTTGTGTTTACCTTATTTGGTTTGGGTGACTCTCCAGCTAAGTTTAAGATTAAACCAGAAGTTCCAAATTGTGACGATCGCGATCGCGATTAGGTTAGCAACATATTTATTGACACCAAAATAATTGTAAAGGAGATTGAGAATGAGCAAGTTCAATCCAATCCCCATTAAACAAATTAGATTGAACTTCACAAATCGCTTGATTAATTTTCTCCATCCAGATTGTTGATCAGCCAGATCTCGAAATGTCCAAAGATCATTCCAAAGAAAATTATTGAGAACTGCCACTTCAGCCGCAATTATCTTACTGCGTGTTAGTCCCCATCCCAGAGTAGAGGCATCACTAAGTAAATAGAAGATAGCCATATCGACAAACACTCCACTAAAGCCAACAAGTCCAAATTTGAGAAATCGTTTGACAGGAACTCGTAATTTTTCACGTAGTTTAGTAATTCGACCACGCGATCGCAATCTTAGTAAATGCAAAATATAATCTACATATTGCCGCCAAGTTACTTTGCTTTCACCCTCTTGACGTTCTTGAAATACATAGCCAACCTCAGCAACTTTCGCAATATTGCCCCGACCAAGTACTTCAATTAATATTTTGTAACCCAGTGGATTCATCTGACAGTTAGCGATCGCACTACGTCTGACCATAAAATAGCCACTCATTGGATCAGAAACTCGACCAATGACATTAGGCAAAATCAGCAAGCCCAGCATCTGCGCTCCCCGTGATAAAAATCGCCTTATAAATCCCCAATCACTTACCCCACCACCCTCGACATGGCGACTTGCCACTACTAAGTCTGCTCCCTTAACCATTTCATCGAGCATATTCAACAGCGTTTCTGGCGGATGTTGCAAATCTCCATCAATCACCCCCAGAATCTCTCCCTGCGATGCTTGCCATCCCCGAATCACAGCCGTTGAGAGTCCTTTTTCTCCCTGACGACGCATTATTCGCAATTGCGGATAATGTGTCGTCAAATCTAATCCAACTTGCCAAGTCAGATCAGGGCTATCATCATCAACAATAATTAATTCATAATTATCTTTAGAGTCGTTAAAATAACTATTTAATAGTTGAGTCAGAATTTCCACTAACTTAGCTAAGTTCTTACTCTCATTGTAAGTAGGTACAATTAGAGAAAACTTGACTAATTTCTCCTGATGTTGAGAACCTTGAGCTAACTTCGTCTCGGAAATATCTTCAGACAAGAGAAGTTCATTTACTTGAAATGATCCCAAAGGAACAGAAAGAAGGGTATAAGACATTAATTTAGAAATTCAAAGGAAATTAGCTGTATTGCTCTAAGTCTAAAGAATAAATGATATTTTGTAAGATCTACAATAGACTTTAGATTAACTTAAGACTTAAATTTTCTACACTTTTCTTCAACTAGAAATTTAGAGGTAACTCAAAACAATCGGGATAAATTCATTAAAAACAAATGCACAATAATTTCTGAGCGCACTTAGCTGATAATGTATGGGGTTGGGTAGCGAAAACTTCCCTATCTATGTAGCTCAAAACACCTGCACAGATAACATTATGGTTCAAAATGCCGCAAAAAATAGCTTTGTTACCTTAGAAGGTGTTGGTAAGTCTTACTTACAGCCCAATGGTCAGACTATTTCGATTATTGAAAATATTAATTGTCAGTTGCAAGTAGGTGAAATTATTGCTTTGTTAGGACCTTCAGGTTCTGGCAAGTCAACGTTAATGCGAATGATTGCAGGTTTAATCCCACCTTCTACTGGAAAAGTGTTGTATTACAATCGTCCGCTCGTGGGACTAAATCCGGGAGTAGCGATCGTTTTTCAAAATTTTGCGCTGTATCCTTGGTTAACTGTTCTAGAAAATGTAGAACTTGGACTAAAAGCGAAGGGAGAAGCAAAGGATACCAGAGAGCAGAAAGCCCTGCGGATGATCGATGTGATTGGTTTAGATGGATTTGAGAATGCTTACCCTAAGGAACTATCAGGGGGGATGCGTCAGCGTGTTGGTTTTGCTAGAGCTTTGGCGGTGGAGCCAGAACTGTTATGTATGGATGAGCCATTTTCGGCGTTAGATGTATTAACAGCAGAAAACTTACGCTTTGAGTTGCTGGATCTGTGGTTAGAAAAACGCATTCCCACTAAGTCAATTTTGATTGTGACCCATGGGATCGAAGAGGCTGTAACTCTAGCCGATCGCGTGATTGTGTTAGGTCGTAACCCTGGGCGGATTCGTGCTGATTTGCCGATTACACTCCCCCATTATCGCGATCGCAAGAGTCCCGAATTTCAAGCTCTAGTTGATCAAGTTTACAAAATCCTGACAAATCCTGATCTACCAGATTTATCAACTCAGACCGCCACGACTACGACTTCTACTTCAGAACCTAAAGCTCAACCCAAATACCAATCTCTCCCCCATGTCCGCATTGGCTCTGTAGCTGGGTTACTCGAACTGCTTGAAGGTCGCCAAGACAAAGACCTATATCGAATAGCTCAAGAACTTCTCTTGGAGGTTGATGATATATTGCCAATTGTCGATGCTAGCAAACTAATGGAACTAGTTGCCATTACTGAGGGTGATATTCAACTGTCAGCGATCGGAGAGAATTTCATCAACAGTAATATCGATGAGCGCAAAGCAATTATTCGGGAGCTATTACAGAAGAATATTCGTTTAGTCCAGCAGATTTGTCAGCTTTTACAGGCTAAGCGCAATCATCGGATTTCTGAAGAACTAGTTCTCGATATTTTAGAAAACTATTTCACTACCAAAGAAGCGCAACGTCAACTCCGAACTGCAATGGATTGGGGACGCTATGCTGAATTATTTAGCTATGATGAACCTTCAGGCGAAATTTTTATTGAAGAGAGTACTCCAGAAACTGAAGAGTCTGAATAGATTAAGATAAACTGTGCAAAGGGCCGCTTTGAACCAATAAATTGGGGAAAGTGTTGCTTCGCAACACTTTCCCCAATTTATTGGTTCGTTAATTTCTGTAATAAGGATGTGCAGTAAAATAAAGAACCGATTTTTAGTGGCGCAGCTTCGCCACGCCACTAAAAAAATTGGTTCTTTATTAAATCGCAGAACCCTAAATGTAAATCACCTAATTCATGATTAGTCTGGATTGCTTATGTATCAGCCCACGATCGATCCCAAATCAAAATTTAGCGCACGTTGGAGCCTTGGTGATGTCTTACTGCCTTTGGCGATTATTGCTTTTATATTCATCATTGTGCAAACGGCTAGGAATTTTACAGGTACATACGAAAGTGGCTATGTAGTTAATCTATCGCTGAGCGTTTTGCCAAATTATGCATTGCAAACCTTAGTAAGAATGCTAGCAGCCTATTTATTCTCCTTAGTGTTTAGCCTTTTGTATGCCTATGTTGCTTATCGTTCAACTCTATGGTCAAAGGTGCTTATTCCTCTATTAGATATTCTGCAATCAATTCCCGTACTATCATTTTTGCCTGCGGTTGTACTTGCCCTAGTCAGCTTATTTCCTGGGCAGAGATTGGGAATTGAAATTGCTTCGATTCTGCTGATTTTTACGGGTATGACTTGGAATATGACCTTTAGTTTCTATCAATCCCTAAGTAGTATTCCTAAAGAATTAATCGAAGCTAGTCAAGTTTATCGGCTTGGGGCATGGCAACGTTTCTGGACATTAGAACTTCCTTCGGGGGTGGTGGGTTTAGTGTGGAATAGTGTGATGTCTGTGGCTGGTGGTTGGTTCTTTTTGATGCAAACAGAATCATTTACGCTCTCCAATCGTGACTTTACGCTTCCCGGACTCGGCTCCTTTCTGAAGGCGGCGGCAGATACAGGGGATAATTTAGCGATTTTTAGTGGTTTAGCAGTTTTAATTGGCATAATTACGATCATTGATTATTTTGTGTGGCGGCCCCTAATTGCTTGGGCAGAAAAGTTTAAGAATGAGACAGTTGAAGCGGCTCAAGTACCAGAATCGCGAGTGTTAGATTTTTTAAGGCGATCGCCTACGATGCGAATTATTAGCGATCGCCTGTTTATGCCGATCGCCGAAGTTGTCAATCATAGTTTTAGCCACAAAGCGCCAAGTTCTCTGATTAATCAGCATAAAAAAACATCACAATGGATCACTTGGTTTAACTGGCTATTGGTTGGGTTAGCGGGTTTTATGGTTTTGAGTGGGACATCTAGCGCGATCGCCTTGCTAAGTAGTATGCCCTTGAGCACATGGAGACAAGTAGCGATCGGCGCTCTGTTTACGGCTATTCGGGTATTTATCGTCTTGATTATTTCTTTGATTATTACAGTTCCCATTGGCGTAGCGATCGGTCGCAATCCTAAGCTAGCCCAATTTTTACAACCAATTGTCCAAATAGCCGCTTCAGTTCCTGCGACGGCTTTATTTCCGATTCTATTATTGTATTTAGGAAATATGGCGGGCGGGCTGGATATTGGCGCAGTGATTCTCATGACTTTAGGAAGTATGTGGTACATCCTTTTTAATGTTATTGCGGGGGCGCAAGCCATTCCCTCTGAACTTTTTGAAGCTGCACGAGTGTATAAACTTTCGCCCTTGCAGCGTTGGAAAACTCTAATTTTGCCAGGGATTTTTCCGTATTTAGTGACGGGGATCATTACGGCAGTGGGTGGTGCATGGAACGCGAGTATCGCAGGAGAATATGTCAAGTTTCAAGGTAGGGTGCTGACAGCAACAGGATTAGGCTCAACGATCACACAAGCCTCTGATGTGGGTGATTTTCCGCTTTTATTGGCTTCGACAATTGTGATGTCGTTGCTAGTTGTGACAACTAATCGTTTGGTATGGCGACCACTGTATCGATTAGCTCAGGTCAAATATCAATTAGTTGTTTGAAACACCATGATTGAGGGTTGCATTGCACGAATTTACAAGCCAAAAGAGCAAAAGCTTCATGCATGAAGCTTTTGCTCTTTTGGCTATACAAAAAAACAGTCTATGCTTCAACTGCCTTTGACGATTTGATAGAAACAGATGCTCATGATTTTCTTGACTTATAATAATTTACGAAAGTGTGATCACACTTTTGTGAATTAAAAATCAAACCCAGTAATATCAAAGCACTGACCGCCCCATTTTGTACTTTGGTATTCCTGATGTTATGGTAAAGGCGATCGCGATCGGAACAAAACTAAATCACAGTTAGTCATATCTAAATAGAACTCTATTGGCATCCCCAAGAGGCATTTATGAGCGCTAAACATATTTCAAAATTAGCTGCTATTTCATCTGTCAGCATGTTAATTAGTGTAGCAGCAACTTCTTTAATGATAGCAAGTCCAAGCTCTGCGGCTCCTCGGTATCGATCGCAAGCTAGATATCAATCACAGGTAACGCGACCCCGATTTTCTAATCCTCAATCTTCACAAACTAAATCGCCTAATCAAGTTGCTCAAGTGTTTCGCTCGACCTTGAGTTTGCCTGCTGGTCAAACAATCGCCACTAAAATCAATCGCCAAGATACTCTCTACATCAATAAGGGAGAAACTGTTAATGCAAGTCTGCTAGTTGCCCAAGACATAGCCGCAAACAATGGGACGGTCTTGATTCCTGCGGGGGCAGTAATCGAGGGACAGTTTGTACCTGCTGAGGGAGGTTCTAGGTTTATCGCCCAAAGGTTTACCAGTCGAGGTGCAACTGTCAGACTTCAGGGTGAATCAGCTTTGATTAATGACATGAAAGATCCCCGCGAAACTGGTGCTGGATCAATTTTGACCGATGCTGGGATTGGTGGAGCCGCAGGTGCAGTCCTTGGTGGAGTATTGCGTGGCAATGTGCAGATCATCGATATCCTTGGTGGGGCGGCTGCTTCGGTGCTAGTTGGTAATGTGACAGCACCGCAAGTAACAGTGATTGAACCAAGTACAGTTATTAATGTCGTGACTAAACAAACGATTACGTTTGCAGTTAGGGATGATTATTAGAATAAAAAAGGAGCGCTAAGCGCTCCTTTTTTATTCTGGAAATCGCTTGACTGTTGTAGCAAAACTTAGATTGCCATAAATCATTTATAGAATTTTAGGCTTGCGGCAAAGTCTTTTCAAGCAGGTAAGCAGGTATTACCTTATCATAATCATAGAGAAAAAATGATGGTTTTACCTATTTTCATTTAGATCTATCTCTGCAATAATCATAGAAATTTAACTATGATTTTTAGCAAATAGATAGATATATCATGATAAATAACTGGCTGGACACGATCTGGCTGATACCCTGCTATTCCCTAATAGGAGCGATGCTATCGATCATCTGGTTTCCCGGTATTACCCGTAAAACTGGACCAAGACCAGCAGGCTACATCAATATCTTCATGACCCTTTGCTCTTTGGTTCATGCGATCGCCGCTTTGACTGTAGTTTGGGGACAGCCAGCACAATTGTATTCTTTCCCTTGGCTAGAGGTGGGAGGATTAAACTTCACCATTGATTTACAGATCTCAGAAATCACGGTTGGGGCGATCGTCCTTGTTACCGCGATTAATCTACTGGCAGAACTCTATGCCGTTGGTTACATGGAAATGGACTGGGGCTGGGGAAGATTTTATGCGCTGCTAGCACTTTTTGAGGCTGGGATGTGTTCTCTCGTTCTATGTGACTCATTATTCTTTAGCTATGTCATTCTGGAAATTTTGACCCTCGGCACTTACCTACTTGTGGGTATGTGGTACAACCAATCATTAGTAGTGACAGGGGCGCGAGATGCTTTCTTAACCAAGCGGGTTGGAGACTTATTTCTCTTAATCGGTGTGGTGGGCTTATTACCTTTAACAGGCACTTGGAATTTTAGCGAACTAACAGAATGGGCTAAAACCACAGATGTCAGTCCCACCACGATCACCTTAGTCACCCTAGCGCTGATGGTTGGCCCCATGGGTAAATGCGCTCAATTCCCCTTACATCTTTGGCTAGATGAAGCGATGGAAGGACCTTTACCCAGTACGATTTTGCGTAATTCGGTCGTAGTTGCTACAGGTGCTTGGGTATTAGTGAAATTGCAACCACTTTTGGCACTATCACCCTTGACTCAACAGGCTGTAATTGCTGTTGGTGCGGCTACAGCTTTGGGAGCAACTCTTATTGCGATCGCCCAAATCGATGTGAAGCGATCGCTATCTTATTTAACCAGCGCATTTATGGGATTGATATTTATTGCCGTTGGTGCTGGTGAAACCCATAGTGCTTATACCTTGATCTTTTCCCATGCCTTGGCGATCGCCTTGCTCCTCATGGCGGTGGGCAGCATTATTTCCAATAGCGTCAGCCAAGACCTGAGCTTAATGGGTGGGCTATGGAGCCGTCGTCCCATTTCAGGACTCTGCTTTTTAGTGGGTGCGATCGGCTTGATCGGCTTACCTCCATTGGGTGGATTTTGGGCGATGGTTGATTTGATTTCCCATCTTTGGGACAAGAATCCTGCATTAGCAGAATTAATCTTATTAATTAATGGCTTGATTGCTTTCAGTCTCATGCGCGTGTTCGGTCTGATTTGGGGAGGGCGACCCAAGCAGATGACCGAGCGATCCGTAGAACCTCTATGGCTGATCGTTTTACCAATGACAATCATGGCAGGAATAGTCCTCCATGTTCCCCAGATGCTCACTGCTTGGGGAATTATTACCGATTGGAATTTACTCCTCAGTCCCAAAGCTCTGTTGCTATCGAGTTCCAGTGTGGCAGGTTTAGCCACGGGTGCATATCTCTATCTCAATCAGCAAGTACCTAAGCCTGTGACTTTGCCTTGGCAAGGATTACAAAGCTTCTTTGCCAATGACTTCTATACGCCCAAACTTTATAAGGTGACGATTGTGGGCTTAGTTGATGGTGTGTCAAAAGGAATGTACTGGTTCGATCGCTTTTTTGTCGATGGCGTGGGTAATTTCTTTGGATTAGCGACTCTATTTAGTGGTCAAAATCTGCGTTACAGCACCTTTGGTCAGTTACAGCTCTATACCTTAACGATCATGGTTGGTATTGGCGTTTTACTTTTATTGCTATTCAATCGCGCGTTATAAAGACCCTCACCCCCCAGCCCCCTCTCCCATGGGGAGAGGGGGAGTAAGAAAATCTTATTTCTTATTCAGGGGCTAGGGAGGGGGACATAATCTCTAATTTTAGGAATAAAAACTATGCTTAGTGCTTTAATTTGGCTACCAGTGATTGGAGCTTTAGCGATCGCCTTACTCCCGCAAAGTCAAGTCAAAAAAGGATCGGCAATTGTCGCAACAGCGATCTTAATTCTTGATTTCATCCTCTTGCGTCAATTCGACATCAAGATTTCGTCTTTTCAATTAACAGAAAATTTACCTTGGCTAGAAAATCTTGGTTTAAACTATAGCCTTGGAGTCGATGGGCTATCTTTGCCACTAGTAGTTTTGAATGGTTTGCTGACTTGGTTGATCGTTTGTTTTTGCGATCGGCAAATCAAGGAACGCAACACCCTCTTTCATGTATTAATGCTCTTGATTCATGCAGGGGTCAGTGGCGCGATCCTTTCAACTAACACCCTATTATTTGTCCTATTTTATGAAATAGAACTAATTCCCCTATATTTAGTAATTGCTGTTTGGGGTGGCGCACAACGTAGTTATGCAGCGATGAAGTTCCTCATCTTCACCGCCATCTCAGGACTACTGGTCTTAGTTGGATTCCTTGCCTTAGGTTGGCTATCTGCTGATCCTACGCCCATCTTTGACTATGCAACCTTACAAACCCTGACCTTACCAATTGAAGTTCAAGTCACACTTCTAGTTATCTTACTACTAGGTTTTACGATTAAAGCTCCCTTCGTACCTTTCCACACTTGGCTACCCGATGCCTATGTAGAATCAACTACCCCAACGGTAATGATGCTCGGTGGGATTGTGGCGAAATTAGGAACCTATGGCTTATTCCGATTCTGTGTTGGTTTGTTTCCTGAAGCTTGGGCTTTACTATCGCCTTGGATTGCGGTTTGGGCAGGTTTAGGGATTCTCTATGGGGCAATGGTGGCGATCGCTCAAAAAGACATCAAACGCATGGTGGCTTATAGCTCCATCGGACATATGAGCTATATTCTCCTTGCGGCGGCGGCAGCTACACCCCTCAGCATGGTCGGTGGCATCATCCAAATGGTCAGTCACGGCTTGGTATTGGCGCTACTGTTCTATTTAGTTGGTGTAATTGAAGAGAAAGTTGGCACAAGGGAATTAGATGTTCTCAATGGTTTACTTAATCCGATCCGTGGATTACCCACTACTAGCGCTTTGTTGATTCTAGGAGGCATGGCTAGCGCAGGTATTCCCGGTCTAGTTGGGTTTATCTCCGAGTTTCTGATTTTCCAAGGAAGCTTTAGTAAGTTCCCAATACCCACAATCTTCTCGATTATCGGTACTGGACTCACGGCTGTATATTTTGTAATTTTGCTCAATCGCACTTGCTTCGGTAAGTTAGATAACCATACGGCTTACTATCCCAAGGTCAGTGGATTGGAACAGTTGCCAGCTTTGATCTTGACAGCTTTGATTATCATTTTAGGTGTCCAGCCATCTTGGTTAGTCCGTTGGAGTGAAACCAGTGCCACCCAAATCATCGCTCGCGTTCCAGACTCATCGCTCTTAGCTAATGAAAACAGCAAATACTCAACCTATGAGAAAATATCCTTAGCTTTTAGGAGAGATCCAAGATGATAGCTGTACCCAAAACCTATGTCTCTGCCGATGAATATTTGCAATGGGAAGAAAAGCAAGAAGAAAAGCATGAATATGTCAATGGCATGATCTATGCGATGGCTGGAGCTACGGAAAATCACGTTTCGATCACTGCAAATTTTACAGCAATTATCTTGTCACATCTCAGAGGTAATCAATGTAAGGTACTTGCCTCGGATATGAAGGTCAATATTGCAGTGAAAAATATCTATTACTATCCAGATATTTTAGTTACTTGTGATGAGCGCGATCGCCAAAGCAAAAAGCATAAATCTTATCCCTGCGTGATTATTGAGGTACTCTCTAATTCCTCTGAAGCCAAGGATCGTGGCGTGAAATTTGCTAATTATCAAACTATTGAGACATTACAGGAATATGTATTGATTAGCCAATGGGAACAGCGAGTAGAAATATTTCGCCGCAGTGAAAGGTTCTGGGTACTGCAAACCTATACAGCAGGAGAATTGATCGAATTGCAAAGTATTAATCTCCAGATTTCTATTGATGCAATTTATGAAGATGTCAATTTATTAGAATCAAGTTCAGAATCAATTTTAGAAACCCCCATTTAGATCACAAGGTAATCAACGATGACAGCTACTTTAACGGAACCAGCAACAAAACTACCACCTTCTACACATCCCTATGCAGAGGTAATCCATCGTTTAGAGGCAGGTGGCTCCATGCTGCCTGATACGCCCGAAAACCTGATGCAGATTATTGGGCTTTACAAGGCTTATGCCGTACCAATGGATTTCTATTGGCGGGATTTGCTATACATAGCTGAACAAGTATTTTTAGAACCAATTCCTGCCTTTAAATATTTTCTACCACAAGAATATTTAGACTTGCATAATCACTATGCTGGCGATGATGCGGATTTGCGGATTTGGCGAGGATATGCAACGGCGCATCAGGAATTATTAGACTTCATGGATAAGGGAGAACTCAAAGCGAAAATCCCCAAGATTTTTCATCATCTCTATCACGATCGCATCAATATGGAGTTCGCGGAAGAATGTATGCGGGCAATGCTCTGGCATCGTGGTATGGGCGGAGAGCTAGAGCCTTACATGGATTCTGAAGAATATAAGCAGAATGCCGATCGCGCCATTCGGGCTTTCTTTAAAAATAATCCAGTGATGTTGGGACTGTACAAACTTTTTCCTGATATGTTCATGGAGCAATGTCGTCAGTCAACCATGACTTCGGTACTGGGACTATTCTGGGAAATCATGGCTCCCGTGTTCTTTGAGATGTCGGATATTTACGATGAAGGTGGCTTTAAGGGCGTTCCCGATGCGATGGATTTCTTGGTAAATGGCATCTTTGCGATCGCGGGTCGTCCCATTTATCACCGCGTCAAGATTGGCGATGAATGGATTGATATTGTCCCCAAATCCAAGGGATTTACTTGGCTCTATGAAGCAGCCTTCCCCTATGTCGAGGCTGTGTTTTACCGTACTTCTCCATTCCGTGGCACGAAGTCCTACAATGCCCAAGCCCATGAAATTCCTGACGATCAGAATGATTTCCACTATGGAATTTTATATGCAGACAAGTTTCCCGTCGGTTCCGCAGGTATTCCGCCCACATTGCTGCATCAGGACATGTACCACTTCTTGCCGCAATATTTGGTGGACTATTACAAACAACATTGTCGCGGTGAAGATGACATGTTAATTCAGTTAGCTGTTAGTTTTCAGCGATCGATGTATAACGTTACTTCAGCAGTTATTCAGGCAGGTCGAGCCGCTTTGCTCTATCCACTTGATGATCCTAATCCTAAGCATCTCTTGGCAAATCGCCATTATTTTGAAGGACAACTGAATCGATTCTGCAATCCTAAATATGGCATGGATAAAGCCGCCAGACTAGCCATGATTCAGGATCAAAATTATCGGTAAGTATTCAATGGCTTTCCTGCTGCTCGCGTGGCAGGGCAACCACGGGGGGATTGCGCCTACCTGAACAATTTGAATTCTGTAGGGGCTGTGCCCCCGTGCCAGCCCAATACTTTTGCTACCTAAGGAATTCCTTGCATTTAAAATCAGTTATTAAAACCAGAAGAGGAATTAAATATGACCACAATTGTTGATATTGCTGTTAGTAACGAAGCCTTCTCCACACTCGTCACCGCTGTATCGGCTGCCAGCTTAGTGGAAGCATTACAAAGTCCAGGTCCTTTCACCGTATTTGCACCGACTAATGATGCTTTTGCCAAATTACCTGATGGAACAATCACCACATTAGTCCAGAATATTCCTCAACTAGCAAGGATTTTAACCTTCCATGTTGTCTCAGGAAAATATAAAAAAGAAGATTTAATCGGTGTCAAATCTTTGATTTCTTTGGAAGGCACACAAATTGATCTTGATGTCTCAGAAGAATGCTTTGAGGCAAATAATGCCACGGTGATAGCTGCTGATATTGAAGCTGAGAATGGCGTGATCCATGTAATCGATAATGTCATGCTGATGCGTCCTCATTGGTTTTACCCAATTATGGAATCTGGCAAAGTTGGTGTAGTGTGATTACAAAAAAGGGTTAAAAATCCTGCTGTGAAGGATTTTTAACCCTTTTTTGTATAGAACTTTTTTTTCATTCTTTATCAAAAACTTATTTATGTTTGGACAGCTATCTGAGCGGCGAATGCATTGGATTCGTTGGATCTTAACGATCGCATGGTTACTGATCATTGCGTCATTATTTTACGATCCCTGGACTCCTCAATTTACAGTCCCCAATCATCCTTGGAGTCCATTGCGGTTAACCGACAGTTGCATCTCTGTACAAGGTAACTGCTTAGTAGAACAGCCCTATGCCCTCGGTACGACAATATTCTGGGGTGCGGTTGTCCCTGCGGCGATTTTCATTTTGTTGGTGTTTGGGCATGAGGTATGGCGGCGGATTTGTCCGCTCTCATTTTTATCGCAAATCCCTCGCGCCTTGGGTTGGCAGCGTCAATTTAAACGCGAAAATGCCAAAACTGGCAAGGTTCGCTATGAATTAGCCAAGGTCAAGCCCGACTCTTGGCTAGGCAAAAACTATCCCTATGTCCAGTTTGGCTGGTTATTTGCAGGACTATGCGGTCGAATTTTATTTTTTAATGCCGATCGCTTAATTCTCGCTCTATGGATCTTGACCAGCATTGCCGCTGCGATCGCTGTGGGCTATCTCTACGGTGGCAAATCTTGGTGCAACTACTTCTGTCCGATGGCTCCTGTACAGCGCGTTTACAGTGAACCAGGGGGACTATTTAGCAGCAGTGCTCACACTAGCGATCAGTTGATTACGCAATCGATGTGTCGAACTGTAATGCCCGATGGCAAAGAGCAAAGTGCCTGTGTAGCCTGTCAAAATCCTTGTTTAGATATTGACTCTGAGCGCGTATATTGGGATGGATTGAGCAAACCTGAAGAATCATTGCTGAGATATGGTTATGTGGGTCTAGTGACTGGCTATTTTGTCTATTACTATCTCTATGCAGGTAATTGGGATTATTATTTCTCTGGTGCATGGGCAAGGCAGTCGGATCAATTGGCAACCTTGTTTAGTGCAGGGTTCTATCTATTTGGGCAAGCGATTAATATTCCCAAATTAATTGCCGTACCTCTAACACTCGCCAGCTTTACTGCGATCGGTTATTTCTTAGGTCGCTGGATTGAAAAAAGGATCAGGATTTACAGTGGCGATCGCCATCTCAATCTATCTAGAGAAGTCATTCGTCATCGTATTTTTACCATTTGTACATTTACAATTTTCAACTTCTTCTTTATTTTTGGTGGTCGTCCGTTAGTCGCTTTGATGCCACTTTGGGGGCAATATATCTATGACTTGGGATTAGTTCTGCTCAGTACACTTTGGGTGTATAAAACTTGGCAGCGTAGCCCCGACCTCTATTCACGGGAGAATTTAGCCAGTCGCTTCCGTAAGCAATTAGAGAAGTTGCAACTTAATGTTTCCCAGTTTTTAGAAGGGCGATCGCTCAGCGATTTGAATACCCATGAAGTTTATATCTTGGCAAAGGTTTTGCCTAGCTTCACTAGAGAAAAGCGCCACACTGCCTATAAAGGAGTGGTGCGCGAAGCCTTAGAAGAAGGATATGTCGATTCCTCCAGTAGTTTAGAAGTCTTGCAACAATTACGTCAGGAACTTGGAATTACTGATGATGAACACCGTGAAGTATTAGAAGAACTTGGCATTGAAGATCCGCAATTGCTAAATCCCGATCGCCAACGTAGTTTAGAAAATCAAATTCGCTTGACAGGCTATCGCAAATCGATGGAGCGATTGATGCTATTGCAAAAGCAACAGTTTGATAACTCTTCCGATACTCTGCTTGAGCAGAACTCAGCGCAAGTGCGAGCCTTACGCCGCCAATATGCAATTAATCCGCAGGAAGAGGCTTGGATTTTGGATGGCATTTCCCCCGAATCAGGAAAACTGCGTAGAGCCGAGTTTTTAGTCGCTCAGTTACCATCTTTGATTTTCTGTTATCGAGCTTTACATCAGCCACTGCTTCAAGAATATCAGACTGTATTAAGACTTCTGTGGGATAGCATTACCCATAAAAAGGAATTAATCGTCCGCACGATTTTAAGCACTCTAGAGACTTTCCCAAATGATGCCGATGCGATCGCAGTTGCTCAACAGTTAGGACAATTAGCACCATCAGTTTTGGTGGAAGCCTTAGAATCTGAGAGCTGGAGCAATCGCTTATCTCTAGAAATGCTGCAATGTTTACATCCATCGCATGGACAAGCAACTGTCTGCCAAATCGATTATTCGATTGAGGAGATTTTGCGATCGCTAGAGCCTTTACTGGATGATCAAAATCCTTTGATGCAAGCTGCTTGTTTGTATATCACCGCCCAACTCAATCTTGAGCAAAGTAAGGCGATCGCTCGTAATTACAGTCTGCAAACTTCCAGCTTAGTGCAAGAGACGGCTAAGATCGTACTCTCGCTATCCGAGAGTTCCCCACCGCTCACAACATTTCCGATGTTAGAGAAAGTAGCACATCTCTTTAATAGCGATTTCTTCCATCGGATGCATGGTGAAACGTTGGTAGGGCTTGCCGATCATGCTGAGGTGAGAGCCTTTACGACGGATGAGGTGATTACGGAAGCAGGTGATACTTGTCGTGAGCTGTTACTGGTAATTACTGGCTCAGCGAAGATTAATTTCTATTCGCAGGGTGAGGAAGTGCGTGTTGAGCATCTCAAGTCGGGGCAAACTCTAGATGAGCTAGAGGTTTTAGCCCATAGTGATTCTCAAAATACAATCATCGCTGAAAGCGAAGTTACGCGAATTTTGGCGGTTCCTGTGGATGCCTTTGATGCTTTTCTAGATCGTGATCGCGATTTTGCCCGTCGTGTTTTAGAGCTAGAAAGCCGTCAATTGCAAAAATTTATGCGATCGTTCCAGACTACAAAATAAATAAGCAAAGTGTTGTGGCGCAGCAAAGCCACGCCACAACACTTTGCTTATTTAGCACTGATGTAAAATTAAAACATTGGTAAACTTGTGGTGCAAATATTGATTTGGGTGATTTAACTCAGGAGGCTTAGGCGATGGAAGAGTTGTTGGAACTAAAGGGATTTTTGCTCAGTGGCAATATCTCTGATGCATTGCTGATAGTGGAGGAGATGACAGAGATGAGCAAGGATGACAAGCTGAATAAGATTTATAGCTTTGCCAAAATCTTGCTGATGCATCTAATCAAACAACATGCCGAAAATCGCTCTACGAGATCGTGGGATCTATCAATTAAAAATTCGGTACGAGAAATTCAGCGTACCAATCAGCGACGTAAGGCTAAAGGAAACTATTGCGAACCTTCAGAACTACGCGAGACAATTGAAGAGGCGTATGAGATCGCTCTAGATGCTGCTGCGGGTGAAGCTTTTGAGGGCAGATATGAATCTGATGCGTTGGGTGCAATGGTCGATCGCGAGGCTATTGTTAATCAAGCGATCGCTTTAGTTTCGGGTGAGGCATAAGTAGGCGTTAGGCTATACTTTTTACTGGTACGATCGCATTATTTACTCTTCTAACTATCATCTGCGGCAATTATGGATCTGGAACTTCTCGCAAAATTTCAACAAGCTTATAAAGACTTAGCTCTGTTGCCACTAGTTGAAATGGATGATATTAAAAAATTTCGAGTTGACTATGGGATCGAGGTCAAAGTCCGTCTGAGACGGGAAATTGAGGCATCTGAGAAAAATGGTAAGTTTATTTTTGCGGGGCATCGTGGTTGCGGTAAGTCTACGCTGTTGAAGCGCTTAGCCATAGAAATGTCCGATCAGCATCATGTGGTTTTCTTTTCGATCGCTGACCTAATTGAGATGTCTGCTGTAACCCATACGAATATTTTGTATGCGATCGCTTTGTTGATGCTTAGCCATGCTCAAAGATTGGGAATAGATGTGGCTGGAGATATTCAGGAAACTATTTTAGGTTGGAATACCACTGTCCATAAGCAATCAAAAAGCGAAGAGACTAAAGGAGGAGCGGGTTTCGAGCTTAAATTTTTGGAATTTTCTGCCAAACTACAACAGGAAAAAAGTTTTCGTGATGAGTTAGAGTCCACTTTTGTTAAAAAAATTTCTGACCTAGTTGGCAAGATTGATCGTCTTGCGGCGGCTATTCAAATTAAAACAAAGAAGCCCGTAATTGTAATCATTGACGATCTTGATAAGCTAGACTTGGCACTTGTAGAGGCGATTTATCTCAATAATATTAAGGCTCTATTTTCGCCAGAGATTAGAATTGTATTTACGATTCCTGTTTCGTCAACGCAAGAGCCGCAAGTTATTGGTGCGTTCAACTCGGAAGGTGGGGTGCGTCCGTATCTGTTCCCTGTATGTAAGTTTTTTCAAAAAGTAGATCGCCATAATCCTGACATCGAACCCATTCCCGAAAATCTCAATACATTTCTAAAAGTATTAGCGAAACGTGTCCCTGAAGACTTACTCGATCCATATGCTGCTCGTGCGATGGTGTTAAAGAGTGGTGGTGTAATGCGGGAGTTGGTGAGGATTGCGCGGGAATGTTGTATAGAATGCATGGTAAAAATCGAGATCGAGCCTGATCGCAAAGATATAGCGATCAATCAAGAGATTCTTGATACTGTGTTGCGAAATTTACGGCACGATTTTGCTCGTCAAATTGGAGCTAGTCTTTATGATCTGATGGTACAGATATATGAGACTTCGGAAGTAAAGGATTCTAGTAACGCAGGTTTTATCAAACTGTTGCATGGTTTGATGGTGTTAGAGTACGAAAATGATTTGATGTGGTATGACGTGCATCCGATTGTGGTGGATTTGCTCAAAGAGAAAAAGCTAATCGAGGCATAGATGGCGGCGATGGAACAAAATCAAAATCAACGGAATTTACGGCGCTTGTTGATGTCCGTACAAGCTAGTTATGGTGAATTGAATTTGTTGATTGCGATTTGTGATAATTGGAAATATCGTGATGAGTTAATTGGTAGCTATGAGAAGGAATTGGTCGCTAAGGGGACAAGTTGCCATCGGGTCAGAATTGAGCGCCAGCAACCGAGTTTGAAACAATGTTTGCAGGATTTGGTATTGCAGGAACCTGATTTAATATCGGTTGAGAAATCTGCGATCGCTACGGTTTTGGGTGCTGATGAACTGTTAGGGATTCGGCTCAACGAACCAAAATCGGCTCAAGAACAATTCTTCTTTTCGGCACAATGGACAAGGGAAGGATTACGCGATTTTAAATTTCCGATTGTGATTTGGTTAACTCCAGCAATTGCCACATCTTTAGCCCAGCAAGCTCCCGATTTTTGGAGTTGGCGCGGAGGTGTATTTGAGTTCTCTAAGCCACTATCATCAACTTTGCCAGTAGAAAAACTAACTGAAGATCTTGTATTAGAAAAATCCCCGCAAACAGGCGCTGATCCGAATGAACTGCAAAAACAAATCGATGAGTTGCTGTCTCAATCTCCTGATTCACCTCTATTAGCTAGTCTCTATAACAGTCTTGGGAAAGCCTATGAAGATGCAATTCGCTATGTTGAGGCTGAACAACCTTATCAAAAAGCTTTGGAATTGTATGAGCAGCAACTAGGCAAAGAACATTCTAATGTCGCACTCGCTCTTAACGAATTAGCAGGACTTTACCAATCGCAAGGGAAGTACAGCGAAGCCGAACCTCTCTATCGGCGATCGCTCGAAATCATGGAACGACAACTAGGAGCAGACCATCCCTCTGTCGCCACCAGTCTCAACAATCTCGCATTACTTTACGAATCGCAAGGGAATTACAGCGAAGCCGAACCTCTCTATCTGCGATCGCTCGAAATCAGGGAACTGAAACTAGGAGCAGACCATCCTGATGTCGCCACCAGTCTCAACAATCTCGCAGGACTTTACGATTCGCAAGGGAAGTACAGCGAAGCCGAACTTCTCTATGTGCGATCACTCGAAATCGATAAATGCATCTATGGAGAAGATCATGCTGAAGTTGCAATAGATCTCAACAATCTCGCAGGACTTTACAGATCGCAAGGGAAGTACAGCGAAGCCGAACCTCTCTATGTGCGATCACTCGAAATCTGGGAACACCAACTAGGAGCAGATCATCCCTCTGTCGCCACCAGTCTCAACAATCTCGGAGGACTTTATAAATTGCAAGGGAAGTACAGCGAAGCCGAACCGCTCTATGTGAGATCGCTAGAAATCTGGGAACGCCAACTAGGAGCAGATCATCCCGATGTCGCCTCCAGTCTAAACAATCTCGCAGGACTTTACGAATCGCAAGGGAAGTACAGCGAAGCCGAACCACTCTATCTGCGATCGTTCTCGATCATGGAACGGCAACTAGGAGCAGACCATCCCGATGTCGCCACCAGTCTCAACAACCTCGCATTACTTTACGAATCGCAAGGCAATTACAGCGAAGCCGAACCTCTCTTTCTGCGATCGCTGTCGATCAGAGAACGCCAACTAGGAGCAGACCATCCCGATGTCGCCCAAAGTCTCAACAATCTCGCATACCTTTACGATTTGCAAGGGAAGTACAGCGAAGCCGAACCTCTCTATCGGCGAGCATTAGCAATTCTTGAAGTTTCGCTAGGCAATGATCATCCCAACACAAAAACAACTCGTAATAATCTACAATACCTACGAGAATTGAGGAAAGAGCAAACTTAAAAACCATGAAACTTCCTAATCCTGAACAAGCCATAATTGACTCCGAAAAATTATCAGGATATTGCCTCAATCCCGAACATCCCGATGGTCAACACAAAGCGCGAGTCTTTCAGTCAGTTTTGGGGCTAAAACAAGAAAATGAAGAAGAACTCCGCAACGCACTAAAAGAAGCACTCAAAAATTACAATGCAGCTTTTGAAAGACAAAATAGTTATGGCAAAAAATATATAATTGACTTTTCGATGAACAGACGAGACAAGCAAGCGATCGTTCGTAGCGTCTGGATTGTCCGTTTTGAAGAAAATTTTCCCCGTTTAGTCACCTGTTACATACCTTAAAAGGAGATAATCATGAAATTATTAGATGTAGTTGCACTCTTAGAAGATGTTCCCAATTGCCATTTATATCGAGGACAAGTCGGCACAATTGTAGAAGTTTACGAACCTAAAGTCTTTGAAGTCGAATTTAGCGACCTCAATGGCAGAGCCTATGCGATCGAAACCTTAATAGAGAGACAGCTAATGGTTTTATACCATCACCCTATCCAAGAAAGGCAATTAGTTGCTGCCTAGATTTAGGTTTGTCAGTCTCAACAATCTCGCATCACTAACGCCATCCTTGGATATTATAAACTCAAAGAAAATGACACCAATTAAATACGAATTAATTGTTTATTGGAGTGAAGCCGATGAAGCTTTCATCGTTGAAGTTCCCGAACTTGCAGGCTGCATGGCAGATGGACAAAGCTATGCCGAAGCCGTAGCCAACGCTGAAATCATCATTCATGAATGGATAGAAACGGCGAAAACACTAGGAAGAATCATCCCCACGCCCAAGGGACGGTTGATGTACGCCTGAATTACAGCAAATGATTATCAAAAAACCTGATGATATAATTCAGATCGCCACAAGGATGCAATCTCGACAACTAAAAAAAAGAAAAAAGCGCAAGTACTAAATCTATCGTAACCAGAAACCTAGCTATGAACACAGCCACTAAAACCATCAAAGTTTACGATGAAATTGTTGACTTCATTGCGTCTGGTACAACTCCCCAGAGCCTCATCGACTTTCATCTCTCCGAAACAGCCCAAGAACGTTTAGAAGATTTAGTTCATAGTGCTAAAAACAATGAACTTACAAAAGAAGATAAAAGAGAATTAGAGAAATATTTAGTATTAGAACATATCCTCAGACTCGCTAAAGCTAAAGCCTACAAGTATATCGACACTGGAATTAAAGAAAATGCCGCGATCTTACATTAGTGCTGAGTTGCGGCGCTTGGTTGCACAACGTGCAGATTATTCATGTGAATATTGTCTGATTGCCGAAGAAAATACGCCATCTTGTCAGGTGGATCACATCATTAGTGTGAAACATGGCGGTGACTCGACAGCCGAAAATCTTTGCTATGCTTGCCTATACTGTAACCTGCAAAAAGGCACAGATCTAGGCTCGATTAATTGGCGAAACGGCGAACTAGTCAGATTCTTTAACCCTCGCCGAGACTCATGGAGAGAACATTTTCAACTAGATGGAGCGATAATTCGATCAACTACAGATATCGGCGAAGTCACCGCAAGAATTCTTGATTTTAATGATGAAGATCGTATTTTAGAGCGACAAATACTCATCGGAAATAACAGATATCCATCAACAGCAGCTAAAAAGAAAATGGACTAAATCGCCAACAATTCCCCATAGCTAAAAAGTAAATTGCCTGTCGCCTGATATCTTGGGTTTTGTAACAAACTCACTAGTTTTGTCCGAGCCTCCTTCCTCTGACGATCTTAGTTCAGCAAAGCCAGAAAATAATCCGCCACAGTATTATAAGTTCCAGACTGAATCTGTCCTTGAACATAAGACTCAAATTCTTGTGGTATTGGAAAACTTACATTCATAAACCTTTTCAAGATGAATAAAATACTACCAATAATTTTAGTATTAGTCGAGAACTAGGAGCAGACCATCCGACAACTCAAAAAGCGATCGGTTGGCTTCAGGAGATCCGTGATGCTATGTAAAATAAAAAGATAAAGCGATATACAAAGCACAATTACCATCTACACAGGAACGTGTAATTCAATTGGCTAGTGCGGGTAATTCTGAAAGTACTGTGGCTTTTCTAAAATATTTACAAAGTCAGAATCAAGGCAAGCGAATTGCTATCATCTGGGACGGTGCTAGTTATCATCGTTCTCAAGAGGTAAAAAATTATCTTGCTCAAACCAATCGAGAGCTTGACGAGTCAGATTGGAAAATTACTTGTATCCGTTTTGCACCTAACGATCCCAAACAAAATCCTATTGAAGATATTTGGTTACAAGCAAAGCGCTTCATTCGTGAGTTCTATCATTTATGTAAATCTTTTGCGACAGTTAAGTTCTTTTTTGAGTTTTTTACTCATCGACAAATCTTTAATTTCCCAAAGCTTTTTATCTATGGCTTTTTCTCACAACTCATTTAGGATTGCTATAGATAGGACAAATCAAAACCAAAAAGATGAGTGGCGGCGCGAAGCGCCGCCACTCATCTTTTTGGTTTTATGTCCTAAGCAAAACTTACGTTGCTATACAGCTCCAAAAATAATACGCCTACAACTGAGGTTATTTTATGAAATAAAAAAGGAGGTCTTAAAATAATAAGACTCTCCTTTTTTTAATCTTTGCTTAAAGGTTAAGAATTAACTTTGCCGTAGAATACGCCACGAATAATTACTTCCTTGGGTTCAACACCGCCAAGGTCATTATCAGAGGTTTGCTCAGTCTCAAAAGTACCAGCAATTTCGCCAGTATCAGCATTCAACTTAGCGATTTGTAAAGACATCGTACCTTTGGAGGTAGAGTCATCCTTAACACTTCTGTTATCAAAAGAGTTACGCTTCGCAGGTAAAGCTTCAGCAGAGTCATAGCCGATCGCTAGACCACGTCCCTTAGGATCGATAAAGCCAGAACCACGATAGGTCGGTACATCAGTAGAACCAACAAAGTCAACCGATGTGGTAATGCCATTTACCCCAGGAGCGGTTTTGGCATTGAAACCTTTAATAGTGAACAAAATTGCTACTAGCTCACCACCAGGCATCTTGACAGTGATGGGTTGATAGTCTAAGCCATCGGTTTCCACTAAGCTGAGGCTACCGTCACTGTTACCAGTTACAGTTGCCTTCACAAAGTCAAGGCTAGAGGTGGAGCGAGTCATCAACTTGCTAGCTACAAACTCAGATTTTTTGCGCTTATTATTGGATTCCTCTTTAACAAAAAACGAGGTTGGCTCTAGGCAAAGCTCTGTAATTTCTACAGATTGACCTGCACCAACGGGAATAAAGTTACGACCACCGCGAGAAGAACCCAAAATGTCAGAACATTTGTTTGCCAAGCCAGTATTAACAATTTGGTCGTAGGTCAGGCCAGGTTCAACAGCAGCGATCGCGTTAGTTGCAAACACGCCGCTTGCTACTAACATACATAAACTGATACACAATGTAAAAATTGCTTTCGTAAAACTACGAAATTTCATAAATAACCTCTTCTTAATTTAACGGGATTTAACGGGTAGTATTTTAGAGTTAGAACAGATCGCGCAAAGCGCAGCCTATGATAACTCTGTAAAAAATACGATCTAGTTTGGGATTTTAAATTGAGATCGTTAAGGAGTTGGCTGTGCTTTAGACTAGCCATAGAGGTTAGCTAACTAAAGACTTAATTTGTAAAATTCCAATCATCATATTATCGCGCACGAGGGTACTTAGCTTGGCACAAACAGAAATCCAATCACAACAGGGGCAAATTGCTGATTTATCTGAGCTTGAGACGATCAGCGATCGCCTATTACAAATTGCTCAGGATCAGCAAGGCAATCCAGCCAATCTTTTGCAAATATTACGTGTCTTAGAATCAATCCATAAGCGCATTCGTGACGATTTATTTCAGCCTGCTTTACCGACTAGTCGGCATGAGCTATTTAATCTTTTGCGCGATATTGAGACAAATGGGGGCTGGCCGCATATTTATCGGATGAAAATCCATGAGATTTGCCGCTACTTAACCCAGCCTGAAGATTTAGAAGAATAAACCAAAATTTCTATCAAAGTTCAAACTTAAAGTTTGTACCAAAAAGCAGAAGATGCATTTTCAGCCTCTTCTGCTTTTTGATTTTTATGTTGTGACTAGACGCGACGATATTGCTGATAAGCAGCAAAGAACAGTCCGCCGAGGGTAATGAAAATAAGACCGAGGCAAATGCCTGACAAAATTGGTTCTACCATAAATATTTATTAAACTCACTGACTTATATAGTTTACTTTAGCAATTCTCTTTATGAAAATCAGTTTTGATTTTTTTATAGCTATAGTCACTTGCAATAGAACAAATCAAAAGCAAATAATCGAGTGACGGCGCAAAGCGCCGTCACTCGATTATTTGCTTTAAGAGTAATATGGAGGCGCAAAGCGCATCCATATTACTTAGCCGACGTTAGTTAGTAGGTGTAGGAGTCGCGGCTGGGTTAGGTGACGTCACAGGCTGAGGCACAACAGGCTGAGGCGGCGCTGGTTGTGGCTCTACTTCTCCATTCAGAGCATTTGGAGCAGGCTGAACCAAAAACAATTGTTCAGTGCTGGCATACAATTTCTGTGCTAGCAGATCATTGGCAGCTTCAGTGAGATGGATCGGATCGATGAAGGCTTGTTGGTTTGTGTTTTGAAATAGCTGATAGAAATTGACAAATTTAGTCTTGAGGGGACTATTGCTCAGAGCCTGTTCAGCAACTTTGTAAGCATTTGTGATGCGATCGCGATATTCCTTACCTAGAGAGTTCAGGATGCCTTCTTCTTCCTTAGTTAACGACTTTTGCTTGCCTGTGATTTCTGGCTGAAGAATGATCAAAGCAGGGATACTGTTAGCTAGCCTCGTCATTTGCTGAGTATTGTAAAGATAGCGTTCGACCCTTTTCTGAATTTCTTTAGGATCTTTGCTAAGCTGTTCAGCATTAAAAACTTGATATTCAGAGCTGAATGTGGTGATATTGGCAGGAACCACCCATTTTTGCCATGCTTTGACTAGATATAGCGAATTTAGCCAATTATTAAACTGTTGGGTTTGATGTTGACGATATTGGGCAAGTGGATCGCGTAGCATTTGCTCAACGTTTCCGATTTCACGCGCAGACTGATTACTAGGCGATCGCAAATCTTCGTAGCCATCAAGGATCAGCAGAGCATTAGGGCTATAGGCCATCACCTTATGGGATAGCAGTGCTAATTCGTTACCAGAGCTATAGCCTGGAGCCGCCGCCGCGATCACTCGATAGCTGCCATCACGAATACGTGGTGGCAAAGTTCGCATTGCTTCAATTTGATCGGCAAAGTAGGGAATTTCCTTGGGCTTAAACTTTTCGGGACTGCTATTTTGAGCGCGGACGCGATCGTTGAGCAATTTCTCAATTTTAAAAGCCAACGCCTTTTGGTTCTTTTCCGCCATGTTGGTAAACGCGGTGGAACTACCAACTAAAAACACACGGATTTCGTTAGCAGGTTTGTCAATAGGCACGGATGAATCTTGGCGGAAGCCCTGATCGTTAATTTGCCAATATTCACTATTCTGACTAGGCAGCAATTCGTAACCCAACAGCGGACTGCGTTTTATATGGAGTTTTCCAGAATCTGGTAATCCGGGGTAGTTATTACCGTTAGAGTCCTGCAACTTAAAGGCGTAGGACTGAGCGATCGCCACAGTTTTATTGGGGCTGAGTTGGTTGGTACTACCTGTTGCTAAAACTGCTCCTCGCGCAATTAGTTCCGCCAAAATCAATAGCAGTGGCAAACCAATCAGGATCAGAAGTAGGGTATTTCGCAACCAAGATTTGCGCTTGGATTGCCAAGAAGTTGTATATCGGGGTCTACGCATGACTAGGCTACTGGTGTGCAGCTTTACAGCTTATAACAATTTATATCTCTTATATCTCAAACTCAAATATTAAGTTGGGTTGGCGCAAAGCAGCAATTGAACTTATTTGAGTTGAATTAACTCGATTTTATAACCGTCGGGATCTTCGACAAAGGCTATTTCCGTTGTGCCATGCTTCATGGGACCAGGTTCACGGGTGATTTTACCGCCCTTGTCGCGAATTGCTTCGCAAGCGGTATAAATGTTTTCCATTCCCAACGCAATATGCCCGTAGCCAGTACCAATGTCATAGGCGTTGGTATCCCAGTTATGGGTTAGCTCGATAACGGCATTGCTTGATTCGTCGCCATAACCGACAAAGGCGAGGGTAAAGCGCCCGTTAGGATAGTCTTTGCGGCGCAAGATCTTCATACCAAGGATGTTGCTATAAAAATCAAGCGATCGATCTAGATCTCCAACTCGAATCATTGTGTGTAAAACGCGCATTTTAGTTCTCCTTTAAAATTTTTTGTCAGAGATATGCTTTGCATATCTCTGAACATTTTAGCGATCATAATCTTCATCATCTAGACTCTTAGGCTCAACCAACCAGTCAGAGTTTTGTCCGCCAATAATTACTTCTTCGATCGCTACATATTCTTTATCAAACTGACGCAAAGCATTTACTAAGGTATCGATCGCGATCGCATCAGTTGTACCTAGATCAACCCAACATCTTGCCCATTCGTTTTCGTACTCTAGGTCAGTCATATTATGCATAACTGACATCATCTCGTCATCGGCGGCTTGGTTGTCATAGTCAAAATAACTAACATCCACCCCAGATTCCAGCACCTGCATATTACAAGCATTGAAACCGCCTAGTTTACCCAGCAAAAACCAAGAGTTAAATACTTCGTCTAACAGTTGTTTTTCTTGCTGAGATGGAATTTCACTAAACTTGATCCAGATCCATAAGTCGAACCAATCACATTCTCGAAATCTAACTTCCATAACCAACTTGTAGATCTTTCAAAAATCTCGATAACAACATGTCGATACTAGTTTAGGCGATCGCGCCTCAACTATCTTTTGAAAACTGCGGATACTACTGTGATTACTGTGGCACTGGCAATTAGTCCAAATGCTAAGTTAACTAGTGATTGTGTGGCTTGTCTGTAGGTATCAAATTTATCGTCTGACTTTTCAATGCTTGCGTCTAGCCTCTCGACATCAGTTTTTAACTCTGCAAGGGATTCTAGTACTTGTTTCTGAAATTCTGCTTCCGATATGATTTTTTTTGTTATATGTAGTATCATCCATCCAAACAATTTGCATAACTAGGCTTTCTACTACTCTTGTAAGATGTTTAGCGGTTTGTAACGATAAGTTACGATACAGTGCTAGAGTTAAATGCAAATTAGTCTAAAACACTTAAGAACCCTATACGAAGTTCCTGAGTAAGTTATAAGCAATGTGTTGAGTCCCATCTTTGCTCATGGGTGGGCGATCGCTGAAGCAAACGTTCAGTCGTGAGGAGTATTCCCTACCTGTGGCAACAAATCCCATCAATTTAGGTAAGTCAAGTTTGTCTAATAAGTCGTCTAAGCCCAAAACGGCTTCACTTAAGCATAAATGGACACTTTTTATAGTGTTGTTTGTGGCTCTGTTGTCGGGGGGGCTAGGTGCAGGCTTAGCATTTGTATTAAGTAGTAGACCATTTCAGCAACGTCAATTATCTGCTGATGAAGCATCTGTATTTAATCGTAATTCCGATGATATAACTTCAGCGATCGCAGGTATACCCACACTGACTCGCCCTGTTAATATCCTAGTGCTTGGCACAATCCTGCTTACCTCTGATTTACCCGATGCTCAATCCAAACCTAAAGGCAGATATTTAGCTGAGGTCGAAGATAATCTCAACGGGCTGAGTGACGCAATGTTACTGATTCGTTTTGATCCTGCTACTAAAAAAGTCGCTGTCCTATCGATTCCCCGTGATAGTCGTGTCGATATTCAAGGAGTAGGCAAAACTAAGATCAATTATGCTAACTATGTAGGTGGAGCAGCTTTATCTGCTCAGACAGTGAGTCAAGTATTGGGAGATATTCCCATTGATCGCTACCTTCGTTTTAACGTCAATGGATTTGGCAAACTGATCGATGCTCTAGGTGGTGTTGAGATCCATGTCCCGAAAAAGATGAAGTACCAAGATGACAGCCAACGTCTTTACATCAATCTCAATGCAGGACAGCAGAAACTAGATGGTAGCAAGTCAATTCAATACATGCGATTCCGTCACGATGTTCTTGGCGATATTGGTCGTGTACAACGTCAGCAAACCTTTTTCCGAGCTTTCATCGATCAGAAGCTTAAGCCTGAAGCGATCGCTAAGCTTCCTGAAGTTCTAACTATTGTTAAGGAAAATATCGATACTAATCTCTCAGTTGAAGAGTTGCTTGCCCTCGCTGGCTATACATCTAAGATTGATCGCAAAAACATCCAGATGCATATGGCTCCAGGTCGATTTAGTAATACAGGAGAATTTGACAATCTGAGCTATTGGATTCTAGATAATCGACGACTTGCCACCATCATGAATCAAAGCTTTGGTGTGATGAAAAGAGCCGATACAAGTCTTGAGGACAATACACCTCAAATGCTGAGAATTGCAATCCAAGATAGTACATCTCAGCCAGAAGGCTCCAAGAAAGCCACAACTGTTTTGTCTAGGTCAGGTTATGCTCAAGTATTTGCTGCTAGTGAACGCTGGTCTAAACCCCTTACAAAGACACAGATTATTGCTCAAAATGGGGATAGGGCAAGTGCCGAAAAATTACGTGATGCTTTAGGAGTAGGGGAAGTCTTAGTCGAATCAACGGGTGATATTGAATCAGATATTACGGTTCGGGTGGGGAAAGACTGGCTTGAGGCAAATAACATTCCTCTGAAACCTGCTAAACCGACACAAACTAAACAGCGTTAAATGAAGAGAGAATGTAAAGCCTAGTCTCTTCTTTAACGCTATCATCGCTCATCCACCTTTTACAGCGCTTTGCACTCAAAACCAAACCAAGAAAATTCTTGAAAGCATTGCAAAGCAAAGCTTTCAAGAATTTTCTTGTGGTTCGTTTGATCGGTAATTGTTGTAATAAGCTACAAAATTTTAACAGCCAAAACAGTAAAAGCCTAGCTTTGCGAGGCTTTTACTGTTTTAGCTCCTATATCGAACTCACGTTAAACATTACAATCAATGCTGAAAGATATTAGAATAGGACAGCAACAATCTCGGCTTGGTTAAACACTTTCATGACTGCTCAGAAATATCACATCGTCACCTTCGGCTGTCAAATGAACAAAGCCGACTCCGAGCGCATGGCTGGCGTTTTGGAAGATATGGGCTATCAGTCAACCGAGGAAAGCGAAACAGCCGACCTGATTTTGTATAACACTTGCAGCATTCGTGACAATGCCGAACAGAAAGTTTATTCTTACCTAGGACGACAAGCCAAGCGCAAACGTGACAATCCTAAATTAACCTTGGTTGTGGCTGGCTGTGTTGCCCAACAAGAAGGAGAGTCACTCCTGAGACGAGTACCTGAACTTGATCTCGTCATGGGGCCTCAACATGTCAATCGCCTTGGCGATCTGTTGGCACAAGTATTTAACGGTAATCAAGTAGTTGCCACTGAAGAAGCCTATATCGAGGAAGACATCACCACCCCACGCCGCAATAGCTCCGTGTCTGCTTGGGTAAATGTCATTTATGGCTGTAATGAAAACTGCACCTATTGCATCGTCCCCTCAGTACGTGGTCGCGAGCAATCACGTACCCCTGAAGTGATCCGTCAAGAAATTGAAAAGTTGGCGGCTCAAGGTTACAAAGAAATTACTTTACTTGGTCAAAATATCGATGCCTATGGGCGCGACTTACCCGCAGGTGGCATCGGCGCAGGGATTGGTGGCAAGATTACCTTTACCGACTTACTTTACTACGTCCATGATGTCGAAGGGATCGATCGCATTCGATACGCCACCAGTCACCCTCGTTACTTTAGTTCTCGCTTAATTAAGGCTTGTGCTGAATTGCCAAAGGTTTGTGAACATTTCCATATTCCTTTTCAGTCAGGCGACAACGATATTCTCAAAGCAATGGCTCGCGGCTATACCCATGAGCGCTACCGCCGCATTATTGACGATATTCGCGAGATTATGCCCGATGCAGCAATTACTGCTGATGCGATCGTTGCTTTTCCGGGAGAAACCGAGGGGCAGTTTGAGCGTACAGTGCAGTTGGTCAATGATATTGGCTTTGATTTGGTGAATACAGCCGCTTACTCACCCCGTCCCGGCACACCTGCGGCGGTTTGGGAGCACCAGTTGAGTGAAGCAATTAAAAGCGATCGCCTTCAGCGTCTTAACCATGCTGTTAATCAAAATGCAGCTCTGCGATCGCAGCGTTATGCAGGACGTATCGAAGAAATTATGATCGAAGGTACAAACCATAAAAATCCTAACCAAATTATGGGACGTACCCGCACTAATCGGATTGCCTTTACCGAGAACACAACGGGCAAATCATTAGCTGAACTAATCGGTCAGACTCTTTCGATAAAAATTACTGAAGTGAGGCCCTTTAGTTTAACTGGTGTAATTTGCTAAATGCATGTTAGACTAGCCAAGCGCGTAAAAAAAACATATGATGAATGCATATAAAAGTTTACGTTCGTCACTCAAATGGGTCGCTAGCTCAACGGTAGAGCACTCGGCTTTTAACCGATTTGTTCCGGGTTCAAATCCCGGGCGACCCATAAAATACACCAGAACAGCTAGCACTTCGTGCTAGCTGTTCTTTTTATATTGCGACCGCAACACAATTACGTTGAAAGATAGCCCCAACACTTCGCGCCGCCGCTAGTTTTGGTATTATACCTTTGGTAATAATGTGGTGTAGTTCATGCATATTGCATGGTTAGGTAAAAAATCGCCTGCTTGTGGCAACGTGACCTATAGTCGCGAAATTACAAATGCGTTACTCGATCGCGGACATCGTGTCAGCTTTATGCATTTTGCCCCTGAGAGTGATGCAGACCATGAGGAACTAGAAGAACATGCTCAAGAAACGCAGGATGTTGCTTTACCGTTCCTCTATAAATCCACTATTTACACGGTTCCATCCTTAAGAGCCAATAAGATTCTCGTCGATTCTTTGCGATCGCTCAAGCCCGATCTGATTCATGCATCCCTTGCCATATCTCCTCTCGATTTTCGATTGCCAGAAATTTGTGCCGAACTCGATTTACCCCTCGTTGCTACCTTTCATCAACCCTTTGACCTGAAGCGGCGTAACCTTGCCTCTAGTACGCAGCAACTCACCTATCAAATTTATGCCCCATCCTTAGCAGACTATAATCAAGTCATTATCTTTTCTAATATTCAAAAAGAACTTTTAAATAAATTAGGAGTTCCCAATACCAGAATTGCTGTTATTCCCAATGGAGTTGATAGCGATCGCTATTCTCCAGGTGCTTCAAATATTAAAGAGGAACTGAAAGCTGATGTACTTTTTCTCTATCAAGGTCGTTTAGCTGCGGAGAAAAATGTCGAAGCTTTACTCAAAGCGTGGCGCAAATGCCGAATGCCAGAGGGTTGCAAACTGGCGATCGTTGGGACTGGCCCTTTGTTAGCAGGTTTGAAGACTTTTTATGGCAACGATCCCAGCATTGTTTGGATGGGATATATTGCCGATGAGCAGAGACGAATTGAGATTTTGCGCGGGACGGATGTATTTATCTTACCTTCATTAGTGGAAGGTTTATCGCTTTCGTTGCTAGAGGCGATGTCCTGTGGAGTTGCTTGCATTGCAACCGATGTGGGTGCGGACGGGGAGGTCATAGAGAATGGCGCGGGAATTATTCTTGATTCCCATAAAGTAACTTCGCAGCTTTGTACGCTTTTACCTCTATTTGCTGATCATCCAGAGATGGCGAAAATTATTGGCATAAAAGCAAGACAAAGAGTTTTAGATCGCTATACGCTGGTGAAAAATATCGATCGCTTAGAAGTTCTTTATGAGCAAACCATGAGTCAGCAATGGGTTCGGGTTAGTGCTTTCTAAAAACTTCTGCTAATAAAAAAGAGGGCATATGATGCCCTCTTTTTTATTAGCTTATTTGTGGATTAGACAGAAGCCAAAAATGTTTTCTTGTATTCAGTGATCGCTTCCTTCAAGATTGCTTCGGTATCCTTAGTCAAGGTCTTCTCAGACTTAACGATTTCGGAATATTTAGGCTTGCTGGTTGCCATGTAGTTATACCAGTTTAATAAAGTTTGGCTACACTTTGTTGAACTCAAAGAAATACTGGGTTTTATTTTTAATTCTCTGAAGTGTAGTCACACTTCAGAGAACTGGTATTACGCGAACCGTTGTTGAATGCGCTAACTTGCTCAAATGGACAACGTTGAGGCATTTGAGATAAAGATGCGATCGCGCCAATTCAAGGATGAAATACTCTCCAATAATTCAGATGCAATAAAATTAACATCTTGCCCTTGTTTGGCGGCTCTACTATAGAGCAATGCTTCTAATTTGGGATTAAGGGTAACAACTATTGATATAGAAATCCTCTTCTAGCACGAAGTTTCTAAGATAATTATAGCTTTAGAAAATTAATCTCAGCGATCACCTATCCACCCAAAATTAATAACAATACGATCGCCTATTCATTCAAATCACTAAACAGTAATCGCCTACTTGCTAAAAATTAAAACAAGGCGATCGCTTCAATCAAATAATTCAGGTATACAATCACAAGAAGAGTTATATCAATTCGTAGCCTAAACTAATACGGTGAGTATCATGACATCAACAGTACCAGAAGTGTTGAATGATAGAAAAAAGCTAGAAAAACACGCTTCTAATTTGATAAATTAGAAGCGTCAAAACAAAAAATAATGTTAACAATGTTATCTAACTTCCCTAAGATTGTCAAACAACTAC
>NZ_JAYGIF010000061.1:0-84592 GCF_034931345.1 Pseudanabaena sp. CCNP1317
ATTGTAAGTTCGATTTTTACTTTTGTGCCTTCTACACTTATTAACTTTGCCGACATTTTCTTTCTTGATCTCCTTCGTTATTCTTTCATTGTTCTACAATCTTCGTATTATGTCAAGGTCGCACCCCTGAGAAATAGAGTCGCCCTGCATAGTCCACCTCACGACCCATTGCCAAATCAACATGACCGATTAGGCTATTTCCCACTTTAGCACTAGCCCTACGGATAAATATAGTCCCAGATTGGGTGACAAAGTTATAGACACCCGATGCTGTGCGAATTTCTTGATTTGACATTATCTCTATCCATTTGCCATCACGGTAAACCAATCGCGATCTTTGAATAACTTTGGGCAAATCCTCTGGAAATAAATTAGAAAATTTTGCTGACAGAATTTTTGCTCCTAAACCTATTTGTATCTATCAGCCAAAGCCAACATTGCATCTAACTGAGAATCCATCAACAGACATTGTTCCAAATGCCCAATATCCAAATCAGGCAAACATAAACTATGGGAACTCTCCACATAATCCCCATCCTGCAAGCAAAAAATACTAATCTTCCCATCTTCCCAAAACCAAACTTCAGGAACCTCTAGCAATTGATATTTTCTAAGCTTAGCGACATTACCACTCGTCACCACCACCTCAATACACAAATCCGAAATCTCTTTTTCTGTATCAAAGTTATAGGACAAATCTGCTTGAAATTTGGTGCGTCCTTGCAATGACTGCGTATATGCGCCAGTAGACACAAACCGAATGCGCTTGAGCGTGAAATATGAAATTAGCAATGCCCCAAGCAAACTACAGATCATTTCATGCAGTCGTCCAATACCCACAATTTCTAACACTCCCTCACAATAAATCAGGCGCACACCATCAATATCCGCAAAAGCAGATTCTAAGGCTTGAAACTTTTCCCACGTTACGAACTGCCTAACAATATGTTCGTTATTAGACTTAGCTAAAGCTTGGATCATGGCTTGTAGACTCACCGCTTAACGTCATGATTTTAGCTTAAATTTTTAGATACTGTGAGGCGATTTCTTGATTGTTAAGGGATATATATCTCCCTTAGTCATTTGTAGACCGAAGCGTTGATATTGAGAAAATATTTAAGACGACAATCTCATGTGACAGCTTTTAAGTTATTGCCTTTATTGACTCAACATCAGGTAGACTGTCCGTCTCAGCACTTCTGACTAATTTGCGAATACGTGCAACCTCAGCAAAATATTGCTCTATTTGCTTTTCTTCATTATCTCCAAAAGTTTTAGGGCTATCGAGCAATCTTCTATACAAATCATAAAACTCTGATTCTCCAAGCCGAAAAGCTTTCATTCCTTCTGCTACTTTTAGACCTCGGTGAAAACTTAGTGACAGAGCCACATGACTAGAAATTGTCACTAGAAGCCATTTTGCATTTGAATTTCCATCTTGTGGTGTAATTGCGCCAATCAATGGCACTGCCCAAGACGAAAGAATTGTCCAAACAACACAGTAGTAATGAAAAGATGTATAAATTACTGCTTTTTTCTTCCAAAATCTCAGCGTTCCTTGAATTCTTGTAAAATGTTGTTCAAGCTGCTTTCTTGTGTGTTCAGAAAAGTAATCGGAATCACTGAAAGACGATCCTCCAGGATGTAAAGGAACTTTTCCAATAAGATTACGAATAGAAGGGATCAAAGTTACACTTGCTAATGAAACATAGACACAAATCGCTGCAATCCAGTAATCCATGAAGACTCCAAAAGAATATATTTTAGTGTCTTAGTTTAGCAAGGAATTGTGTATTGAATTTGCGTTGCTATATGCTATGTCAATAGAGAATGGTCATTACTAACGCAAAGTCTAGAGTAAGGTTTACCCATTTTACCAACGCAATTTCCTCAGATTAAGGATCAATGTCACGGTGGTGAATGTAAATTAGTAGGTAGAACCAAAAACAGCAAAAGCAAAACTAGATATGTTTGATGAAATCGCCGATAAATTTGAGGCGGCTTGGAAAAAGTTACGCGGACAGGACAAAATCTCTGACTCCAATATCCAAGGCGCGATTCGCGAAGTACGCAGGGCGCTATTAGAGGCAGATGTCAACCTACAAGTTGTCAAAGAATTTGTCGAAGAAATCTCCAAACAGGCACAAGGCGCTGACGTGATCGCAGGGGTACGCCCCGATCAGCAATTTATCAAGATTGTCTATGACGAATTGGTAAGGACGATGGGCGAGGCAAATGTGCCACTTGCCGAATCTGCCAATGCCCCCACTGTAATTTTGATGGCAGGTTTGCAGGGTACGGGTAAAACTACTGCTACTGCCAAATTAGCTTTGCATTTACGCAAACTAGAGCGCACTACCTTACTCGTAGCCACTGACGTATATCGTCCTGCGGCGATCGACCAGTTGCTCACCCTCGGCAAGCAAATCAATGTGCCAGTCTTTGAAATGGGTGCTGATGCTGACCCTGTAGAGATTGCCCGTCAAGGATTGGCAAAGGCGAAGGAATTAGGCGTTAATACCGTGATCGTCGATACGGCGGGACGCTTGCAGATCGATCGCGACATGATGGATGAACTCAAGCGCGTCAAGGATGCGATTAATCCCGATGAAGTGCTGCTGGTTGTCGATGCGATGACAGGGCAAGAGGCGGCAACATTAACTCGTACATTCCATGATGAGATTGGGGTTACAGGCGCAATCTTGACCAAGATGGATGGCGATACTCGTGGTGGTGCAGCGCTATCGGTGCGACAAATTTCGGGACAGCCGATTAAATTTATCGGTGTCGGTGAAAAAGTTGAGGCGTTGCAACCCTTCTATCCTGAGCGTATGGCTTCGCGGATTTTGGGCATGGGCGATGTGCTGACGCTAGTTGAGAAAGCGCAAGAAGAAATTGATCTTACTGATGCCGCGCAGCTTCAAGAGAAAATTCTGAGCGCTAAGTTTGACTTTGACGACTTCCTAAAGAATACCCGCATGATGAAAAACATGGGTTCCTTCGGTGGAATGTTGAAGATGCTGCCTGGCATGAAAATCAATGATGCCCAAATCCAAGAGGCTGAAAAGCAACTCAAGCGTTGTGAATCGATGATTTCTTCGATGACTAAACAGGAGCGCAAAGATCCCGACCTAATTGCTAAAAGTCCGAGCCGCAAACAACGAATTGCGAACGGCGCTGGTTATAAACTTCAGGATGTGACTAAGCTCGTTGCAGATTTCCAAAAGATGAGAGCCTTGATGCAACAAATGGGACAAGGCAAAATGCCCAACTTCCCTGGAATGCCCAACATGGGCGGCGGCGGATTCCCTGGAATGGGTGGTATGGGCAACCAAGCCCCATCAGGTAATCCTGTTTATGGCAAGAAGAAAAAAAAGAAAAAGGGATTTGGCGAGTTGTAGGGGTTTAGCATTTGCGCGACTATCTCCAAACTCTCCACCAAAACCTCAATTCGCAAATGCTCAACCCTCTTTGCTTTAACTGATCAATTATCCCTGCGTTTTGAGATTAAGGGCAAAGCATTCCCAAATTCAAAGGATCTGAAAATTTATCAATTTCTGCGGGAATGCTTTGCCCCTACATAAATGGCTTAATCAATCATCAATTACCAAACTAAATGCAACCAAAAATCATCATTCATGGCGGTGCGGGTAGCACTGTCGAAAGTAAAGGCGGCTATGAACCTGTCCGCAAATCTCTATTTGCGGTTCTGGAAAACGTTTATCCGATGCTCCTTGATGGCGTGAAAGCGATCGATGCTGTCGTCAAGGCTTGTCAAATGCTCGAAGACGATCCGCGATTTAATGCGGGGACTGGATCGGTTTTACAGTCCGATGGTCAAGTGCGGATGAGTGCTTCGATTATGGACGGCGATCGCCAAAGTTTTAGCGGTGTCATCAATACCGCAAGAGTCAAAAATCCCATTGATCTCGCTAAGCATTTGCAGACTAGCGACGATCGCGTTCTCTCTGATTACGGCTCGGCGGAACTCACTCGCGAATTAGGCATTCCGATTTACAATCCCCTCACCGATGAACGTCTTGCCGAATGGGTAGAGGAGCGCAAAACTAACTTCACTCGCAAAATGGCAGATGTGGCGATGGGAACTATCGGCGCAGTGGTCTTGGATCAATATGGCAGCATTTGCGTGGGGACATCCACAGGTGGACGTGGCTTTGAGCGTATTGGTAGAGTTAGCGACTCGGCAACCCCTGCGGGTAACTATGCCACTAAATTTGCTGGTGTAAGCTGTACGGGTGTCGGTGAAGACATTCTTGATGAAGGCTTTGCGACTAGAGTGGTGGTGCGTGTTACTGATGGTATGACACTTCAGCAAGCTGTCGAAAAATCAATCAATGAAGCGAAAAGTCGCGATCGCGATTTTGGTGCAATTTGTCTGGATGCTACGGGGGCGATCGCATGGGGCAAGACCTGTCCCGTATTGTTCGCTGCATACCATGATGGCGAAAAGATGCAAGATACACTTTAAAGTTAAGGTGAGCGTAGCTCACCTTAACTTTAAAATCACGATCAAGATGAGCTAAGCTCTTCAAGAGGCATGAACTGAAACTGTATGAAAGATGTAATTGTGATCGGCGCAGGGATGGCAGGATTAACCTGCGCTCAACAACTAAAGCAAGCGGGGCTAGATGTCACCATTGTTGAGAAGTCAGCAGGTGTGGGCGGACGAATGGCAACTAGACGTTTGCAAGGTACTTGGGTCGATCATGGCGCACAACTCATATCTGTGAAAAGTGACAGTTTCGGGAGATTTGTTCGCAAACTCCAAGAAAAAGGCATTGTTCAAGAGTGGACGCGCAATGTCTATCAACTATCGTCATCTGGCTTGCGTCCTCCTGATGCCGATGCCAGACATGCACGCTATTGCTGCCCAAGAGGAATGACGGCGATCGCCAAATCCCTTGCCATGGAAATTCCGATCATTAACAATGCTCGCATCGTTGGGGTCAGCCACAACGATACCAAATGGCAATTAGTAACTGATCGCCAAGAAACTCTCGAAACTTCGGCGATTATTTCAACCATACCCGCCCCTCAATTTTTACCTTTATTTGAAGAGGTTCTGACCTTAGCACCGAGCTTTCTGCAAGCTGTCCAATCAGTCAAATTTGCCCCCAGTGTGACGATCATGGCTGGTTACAATGCCAGTAACTCAGTGCCATCCGAGTGGCAAGCAATTAGATGTATCGATGATCCCATTCTTGATTGGATTAGCTACGACAGTAGCAAACATGCAGACAAAGCCATACAACCTGTCTTTGTCTTGCAAAGTACTGCCGAATTTGCCAAACAATCAATGGAGGAGCCTGATTTGGAAATCGCGGGTAAGCCTTTGCTCAATCAAGTGGGGAGACTATTGGCAAAATGGCTAGCTAGCCCCGAATGGTGGCAAGTGCATCGTTGGCGCTACGCGCTCGCCGAAGAGTCTTTAGGGGTTTCTTGCCTATCCACAGCGATTCCTTTGGCGCTTGTCTGTGCAGGTGACTGGTGTGCTGGCAAAAATATTGAAGCTGCTTATCATTCAGGTATTGCCGCCGCAGAGTCAGCGATCGAATTACTCAAAGTTTAAACCTAAAAATAAAGGGCGTGCAAAGCACGCCCTTTATTTTTAGAGAAAGTGATTGACAATCAATACAATCTTTTGTGATAATTGGCAATTGTGAGATTTTATTGAGCAGCAAGACTCTTGGCTAATGTAATTGTTATTGGGGCACAGTGGGGTGATGAAGGTAAAGGCAAAATCACCGATTTGCTGAGCCGCTCCGCAGATGTCGTTGTTCGCTACCAAGGCGGTAATAATGCAGGACATACGGTCGTCGTTGGCGATCGCACCTTTAAGCTACACCTGATTCCTTCGGGAATCCTGTATCCCAAAACGGAATGCATCATTGCCAGTGGCACAGTGATCGATCCGAAGGTGCTTCTTGAAGAAGTGGATCGACTCAAAGATTTGGGTATATCAACAGAAAACCTATTTATTGCCGAAACCGCCCATGTGACCATGCCTTACCATCGTGTGTTAGATCGCGCCTCAGAGGATCAGCGAGCCGAACACAAAATTGGTACAACAGGGCGTGGTATCGGACCTACCTATGCTGACAAATCCGAGCGTGTAGGTATTCGGATGATTGACTTAATGGACGAAAAGCGCCTAGCTAAAAAGCTCCGTTGGGCGATCGAACAGAAAAACATTGTTTTACAAAAGCTATATAATTTAGAACCACTTGATGCCGAAGCGATCATTGAAGAATATCGCGGCTATGCCGATCGCCTCCGTCCCCACGTAGTTGATGCTTCGCTCAAGATCGACGCAGCTATCCGTGAACGTCGCAATATTTTGTTTGAAGGCGCACAGGGAACATTGCTTGACCTCGATCATGGCACATATCCCTACGTCACCTCATCAAATCCCGTTGCAGGTGGTGCTTGCATCGGCGCTGGCGTGGGACCAACCTGCATCGATCGCGTGATTGGTGTAGCCAAAGCATACACAACTCGCGTTGGGGAAGGTCCTTTTCCGACCGAGTTGCACGATGAAATTGGCAATCACATCGGCGAGATTGGTGCAGAATTTGGCACAACCACAGGGCGCAAGCGTCGTTGTGGTTGGTTTGACGGCGTAATCGGTCGTTATGCAGTGCGGATCAATGGGCTGGACTGCCTTGCGGTCACCAAGCTTGATGTACTCGACGATCTCGAAGAAATCAAAGTTTGTACCGCCTACGAACTCGATGGCAAAGTTACCCGTGACTTCCCCAGTGACGCACGAGCTTTTGCTAGAGCGATCCCCATCTATGAAACCTTACCTGGATGGAAGCGATCTACTAGCGAATGTAAAACCGTTGAAGAGTTACCCACCGAAGCCAAGGAATATCTTAAGTTTCTAGCTGACTTGACTGGGACTCCGATCGCGATCATCTCTCTAGGCGCAAGCCGAGGACAAACCATTATCGTGGAAGACCCCATTCATGGTCCAAAACGCGGTTTGTTGAGAGCTTAGATTTAGCACTCAGCTTCTAGCTTTTAGCTTTTAGCTTCTGGGTTAAATCTAGGCAATGACAACTACAAATTAAAAGCCAATAGCTAATCGCTAACGGCTAAAAGCCATTAAGCAATCACCAATTACCAAAATGCAACTACAAATTAACGCTACTACTCGTCCCCCAGCCAACAATCGCGCTCTTCGTCGCGGTGGTCAAATCCCTGCGACTGTATATGGACACAAAGGATCTGAGTCAATCTCGATCGCTCTAGATGCTAAAGAAGCAACTACCTTACTTCGCGAAGCTACGATCAATAACACAATGATCGAAGTAAATGTAACCGATGGTGATTTCAAAGGCAAAACACTATTGCGTGAAGTTCAAAATCATCCTTACAAAAACTCTATTTATCACCTTAGCTTTTTTGCGATCGAGGCTCAGTCGAAGATCGAAGTAGACATTCCTTTGCACTTCGTAGGCGTACCTGTAGGCGTAAAAGTTGGCGGTGGCTCCGTGGACACAATCAAGAATTATGTGCGTGTATCTTGCGCTCCAAGCAATATCCCTGAAAGCTTTGAAATCGATATTACCCCTCTGGAAATCGGTAAGGGTGTGCATGTTAGCGAAATTAACTACCCTGAAGGCGTTAAACCTGTAACCGAAAGCACTGCTCTCGTTGTTACCATTCTCAAGAAATAAAAAAAAGGGGCGCTTCGCGCCCTTTTTTTTATTTCTTTAAAAGTTGATAGGCGGCGCTTCGCGCCGCCTATCAACTTTTATACCAAAACAAAAAATGGCGTAGCCATTTTTTGTTTTTAAAACCCTTACTGGGTTTGGTTTTCAATTCACAAAAGTGTTGCTACGCTTTCGTGAATTGGTATTAGAGGGTTTATGATTGCTATACAAGAACGATATGCCGATCGCGATCGACTTTTAACCATCCTTCATCCTGTAATAATTTCATCGCTCTAGTAACAGTGACGCGGGTACTGCTAATCGCACTAGCAAGGTGCTGGTGCGTAAGACGCACAGTCAGGCGAGTTCCACCGTCAACAGGGATGCCAACTTCTTGCTTAAGCAGAAGCAGAATTTGGCGGAGACGCTCTTCTACCCGTTTATTACTAACTAGCGCTAGCAAAGCTTCCGTTTGCTGAAGTCGACGATTGAGATGTTGCAAAATGCCATGATAAAGCTGAGGTGATTGTTCTAGCTCAATTAAGGTAAACCTCATTAAGTCAACATCTGATAGGGAAATCGCTTGATAAGGTTCAAGGTTTGTTAATGGCAAGCCAAAGGGCATTGCTTGTACTGCAAAGCCAACCAAAACTTCATCGCCTGACGGATGCAGGGTATTTAGTTGCACAACACCACGACAAACCACCCATACTTCATGCGGATACATGGGAATAATTTGTCCACTCTTGTAAGTGTGCATGGTACGACCGCGATAAATCTCTTCGAGCGATCGCCGCCAATCGGTTACAGAATGGGTGGAGTTAAGATCAAAACTTGAGAACGTATATGTCATAAAAGCGTGAGGTACACATTAGTGATCCTATGTGCTTCTCGACACTATCGGGTTAAGCCTAGTTTATCTAATCAATAAATTATTCTTAAATTCTTGCAGAATGTGAAGGGGTGCTTTGCACCGCTTCACACTTTATTATTTAATAACTGATGTTACGTGGAAGGAATTCTTGCGATGGCGTAAGTCTAGGGCTGGCACGGGGGCGCAGCCCCTACAAGATCTAAAATTTACAGGTAGGGGCAAGCCCCCCGTGGTTGCCCTGTTAACGTCAGTTCGACGAAAGCGAAAAATGGTAAGAATCGCTAAGCGATTCTTACCATTTTTCGCCATTTGCGGCGTGCGAAGCACGCCGCAAATGGCTATATCGAACTCACGTCCTGTTATGCTAGCAGCAAGAGGTTCATTATCTGAGTTCCATGTAACATCAGTTAAGAACTAGCGTAATGTTGTTGTCTTTGGGTGGAATATCGCTAAATGCTTCAAAATACTCTTTAGCTACTGGCGGAAAGTTAGGAAACTCAAATTTGGCATCACCATCAGCAATATATGCCCAAAAATAACGAAGTTGTGGTGTTAAGGTTTCCGCTAACTCTACAGGCAAATTGAGAGGCGGATGAGTTAGTAATCTCAGAACAAACGGATGGGAATGATTTCCCATCCATTCCCGTGAGAAATGTAATAGATCAGCTTGCTCAGGAATTGACTTGACGCGAAAAGATTCTATTTCTAGGCGATCGCCTGCTGCATCAGAAATGTAATTGAGAACGCGGTAAGGGTGAGGATAGCTCACCAGAGAACCCGTAGTGATGTCATAGAGATCGTAGCGATCGCTATAGGTAACATCCTGCACATGGAGATGCCCAGTAAAGACTAACTTCACATTTGCCTGATGTAAAACTTTGCATAGCCGCTCATTATTGCCCAGCATATAGCGCTTACCGAGAGCATTGCGGGATTGGTCATGCATGTGTTCCAACACATTATGATGAATTGTCACTAAGTTCAATTCATAGTCTTGATTTTCAAGAACCGATTGCAACCAAATTAACTGCTCATCATCGATCCAGCCAATTTGTTGTCCATCAGCATCAAATTGATTAGAGTTCAATCCAATTAGACGAACTTTAGGTAATACTTCGCATTCATAATAAAGTTTATTTGGTTCACTAAGTCCATGCTCAAAGCCAAACTTGGTATAGTGAGGAGAGAATTTATCAAAGGTATCGATTCTTGGTACATCATGGTTTCCCGCAATCACATAGACAGGATAGGGAAGTTTCGCGAGTCGCTCCGATAACCATTGATGGTTCTCTGGTTCTCCATGCTGGGTGAGATCCCCTGGTAAAAGTAGAAAGTCTAAGTCTAGGTTAGCCAGTTGCGACAGCACTTCTTCAAAGGCGGAGATGCTGTACTCAACGAGGTGAAATCGCGCAGGATGTTGCCAAATCGTATGGGGCAATGCGATATGCAAATCGGAGGCGATCGCAAATTTAAACTTAAGTGCCACCTAGATCCAAACCATGAGTAATTACCCTTTGATTATAGAGTATAGCTAGATATAGGCGATCGCAAGATCGCCGTTATATAGCTTTCACCATTTGTATTAGAGACGAGTTGCGGCGCGAAGCGCCGCAACTCGTCTTTTGGGTTTGCGTCTTAACAAGACTGGCGACAGCTATACAAAGACAAAATGCCGTTTACAATGGTTTGGTTACATTGTTTCAAGATCCAAATTTGAATGGCTGAACTAGCTCTATCGTCGGCTCTAGTTAATCGTGCTGCCCTCACACCAATGATGCTGCACTATATCGAAATGAAGGAGCAATATCCCCATGCGGTGATGTTGTATCGATTGGGAGATTTCTTTGAAGCATTTTTTGAGGATGCAGAACTAATTTCGCGGGAATTGGAATTAGTGCTAACGGGGCGTGATGGTGGTAAAGCGATCGGGCGCATCGCCATGGCAGGAATTCCGCACCATGCCCTCGATCGCTATGCTAATCAGTTAGTTGAAAAAGGCTACTCGATCGCCGTTTGCGATCAGATGGAAGCAGCTTCAGAGGCACAAGGTCTAGTAAGGCGCGAAGTTACAAGGGTAATTACCCCCGGAACCGTGATCGAAGAGGGAATGCTGGCGGCGAAAAAAAATAATTTTTTGGTGGCGATCGCTAATGGGGGCGAAAATTGGGGCTTAGCCTATACCGATATTTCCACAGGTGAGTTTTCGGTCACCCAGTTAAATAGCACTGAACATTTAATTCAAGAATTATTACGTTTACAACCTGCGGAAGTTCTTATTCCCATTGATGTTCCTAATCCACAATTGTTTCGTGGTTATAAGGCGGAGAAAACGCAAGCTTTTTGGGAAGGAATTTCCCAAACAAAACAATCGAGTTTACCTGAACCCTATAACGCCTTACCTGAAAGCTTTTGCTACACGCCGCGATCGCAATCTGCCTTTGCCTTAGCTGAAGCCAAACAGAGAATTCTCGATACCTTTAGAGTGCGATCGCTTGAGGGCTTTGGCTGTAAGTCTTTACCTCTAGCAATTAGAGCCGCAGGAGGGATTTTAGAATATCTGGAATCCACTCAAAAAAGCGTAAAAATGCCATTGCAAGGGATTTCCACCTATGCGATCGCTGATTACTTAATTCTGGATAATCAAACACGCCGCAATCTCGAAATTACGCAAACCGTGCGTGACGGCACTTACTATAGTTCACTCCTATGGGCGCTAGACAAAACCACCACGGGCATGGGTAGCCGAGCCTTGCGCCGTTGGCTATTGCAACCACTTAAAGATATCAACGCGATCAATGAACGTCTCGATACAATTACAGAACTCCTAAAGCAACATTCTCTACGCAAGAACTTAAGAAGTTGTCTGAGTCAAATCTATGACATCGAGCGTTTATGTAGTCGAATTGGTGCAGGTACAGCAAATGGACGCGATTTAATTGCTGTCGCAGTATCACTAGAAAGAATGCGTGATGTTGCGGATGTGGTGGCGAGATCCAATTCTCGATATTTAAAAGCTTTGCAGTCCGTACCATCGGAACTATTACAACTGGGGGATCAATTACAAAGAACTCTCGTTGAAGAACCGCCAATTTACATTACCGAAGGAAATATTATTCGTTCAGGAGTCAATGAACAACTTGATCGCCTGCGCCAACAAAGTCGCGATGATGTGGAATGGTTAGCAACTTTTGAGAAGCAGGAAAAGGAACGCACTGGTATTAATACGCTCAAAGTTGGCTTTAATAAAGCTTTTGGCTATTACATCAGTATCTCTCGTGGCAAGAGTGAACAAGCTCCTGCTGATTACATCCGTAAGCAAACCCTGACTAATGAAGAGCGTTATATTACACCTGAACTAAAAGAGCGCGAAACAAGGATTCTTAATTCCGATAGTGAATTGAAGCAATTGGAATATGATCTGTTTGTGGAGTTAAGGTTACTCACCGCTAAACATATTGAACCAATGCGAACCCTCGCCGCCGCCCTCGCTGCTGCCGATGTGTTGTGTAGTCTCGCTGAAGTTGCTGTGACCTATAACTATTGTCGTCCCCAAATTACCAGCGATCGCGCGATCGCTATTCACAACGGTCGTCATCCCGTAGTTGAGCAGTCCCTTCCCGCAGGTTTCTTTGTTCCTAATTCTACCTATTTAGGTCATGAAGTCCAGAATCCAGACTGCCCAGATTTAATCGTCTTAACAGGGCCAAACATGAGCGGCAAAAGTATCTATTTGCGGCAAGTGGGACTAATTCAATTAATGGCGCAAGTAGGCAGTTTTGTCCCTGCGGAATCCGCAACGTTAGGTGTATGCGATCGCATATTTACCCGTGTCGGTGCAGTGGATGATCTTGCCACAGGTCAATCCACTTTCATGGTGGAAATGAATGAAACCGCAAATATTCTCAATCATGCAAAGGATCATTCATTGGTATTACTCGATGAAATTGGGCGCGGTACTTCCACCTTTGATGGCATGGCGATCGCTTGGTCAGTCGCTGAATATATCGCCAATAAGATCAAAGCACGCGGTATTTTTGCTACCCATTACCATGAACTCAATGAACTCGCGAGTCTGCTTCCCAATGTTGCCAATTTCCAAGTTACGGTCAAAGAACTAGAAGATGAAATCATTTTCTTACATCAAGTCCAAGAAGGCGGCGCAGATCGTTCCTATGGTATTGAGGTGGGGCGTTTAGCAGGGTTGCCTGCGAGTGTGATTAGTCGTGCTAAGCAAGTTTTAGAACAAATTGCTAAAAATAGTCACATTGCTACGGGCTTGAGATCAGGTGGATCGACTAAAGCAAATAGTCAATCAGGCGATCGCTCACCAAAGTCTTCATTAAAATTGGCTAAAGATTTACCCCAAGAAGCGCAAATGACAATTTTTGATACTCATTCTCCATAGACTAAATATGATAGTTTGAGTAAGATTCATCCATCTCTACTTTTCGAGACTTTTAAAGTTTGCTATAAATTGCTATAAATTTGGGCAAGTTAGTATTAGATATATTTTAATAGCTCAGTTTAATTGTCTTAAAAAAATCATTTAAATCAACATATAGCGCTTTTCAAGTAAGCGAGGTAAACAGGTTTGTTTCCCCGCCGAAGGTGGGGAAACAAACCCGTACTTCACTAGACTTAATAAACGCTATGTAAAACATAATAAATGACTAATTACAGTAATTTCTGCTGAAGGAATGGATATATTTTGTTGAAAGTATCTCTTTTGTAGTACGTTCAATAAAATCTAATTATTGATCCGATCATAAATTACTATAAATTATTCATCAATTTGATACTGACTTGATACTGACATTAATATTTATACAGGCTATCAAACGTAAAATTTCTAGCAGCAAAACCTATGACTAGCCTCAAAAATGTCCTTGAGGAGATCGTTGTCGTAGAGGTGCAAGAACAACTCAAGCACCTCAGCCCCACCGCCCGCGAAGCAATTAGCATTAGCGAGGTAGCAGCCTTTGCCCTCAATCGCTTGCCAGTACTCTATGCAAGTACGAGTCGAGGATGGCTGCAACAGCGCAAACGCGCCTACAACGAACTACAGCAGCAGACTGTTAGCGCAGTACAGCAAGCCCTGCTGGGCGTAAAGCGTGATCCTTTGCGGAAATCAACCAAAATTGAGGCTAGTAAAGTTGAAACCCCTGCCCATATTCTGGCAAAGCTACAAAAACTTTTTAGCAAGTCTTCTTTGCAATGGCAGGGTGTCCCACAAGCTTTTCAGGAAGCACTCACATTAGTTAGTCACACACCAGAATATGCGAGTCTAAGTATTAACGATCGCCATCGATTACGAGAAATTAAGGGCTATTTACAGCGTAAAGAATCCCATCAGACTGATCTCCAGTCTTGGCAAAACAACGTAGAATTACCCAATCCTGAACTAAAATCCTATATTCTTTCCGCTTCTTATTTCCTAATCAATGTTTTAGAAGATTTAGTAAAACAAGAAGTAAAAAGTCAATTGACCCACATGGCAAATGTTATGCCACGAAAAGTGGGAATTGATGATGTATGTGCATACGTACTAAATCGTCTACCCGCTTTGTATGCTACCTCTGAACAAGGTGTAATCTGGCAAACTAAAAAGGTTAAAGAGCAGCTATCTAGTCAGATTGAATCAACTGTGATTCAGTCACTCATGACTTTAGGAAAAACCCCTCGTCGTCTCGCCGATCCGATTCCATTACTCAAGTTTGAAGAAGAATGTGAACAAGCTATTAGTGAACTACGTTTAATTTTTCAAAGGGAAGATATTACATGGCGGAATATCGCAAACCTAGCGGAATATGCGATCGATCATGAGAGGCAGGGAATGACTTATTGGCGACAACAATGGCGAATGTTGGGTCAAATTTATAGTGAAATGTATTTACGTCCGGGGGATGCTGAGCTATCTCTTAGCCATAATTCAGAGGGAGAGGTCTTAATAGTACGCGCACATACTAAAGAAGCTTTTGGTTGGCTAGCAGATAACCCAAAAAACTTGGGTGTCAGTACTTTACGCCTTTTCCCTGCGGTTGCTGAGATTGAGCTTTATGGTTTTTTCTTAGATTTTTCGATTAATTACACCCGCGAAGAAATGGCTGCTGATGGAATTATATAAATTGTTAAATTGTGCGTTCTTCATCATACGTAATACCAATTCATAGCAAAACACAAAATGGCGTAGCTATTTTGTGTTTTGCTATGAATTGGGTTTTGTTTTTAATTCACGAAAGTGTAGCAACACTTTTGTGAATTGGTATAAATCTGTGAAGATTTGTTCGTAAGGTATACGACTTATTGTAGAGTCATAGGGCTGTTCTAGCTTTAACGGGGATCAGCCGTTAAAAAAGTGAAATTAAGTAGATTATTTGTATTTGCTTAGTTTTAATCATGGGGAAAGTTTGGTGAAAGTCCAACGCTGTACCGCAACTGTAAAGGTACTTAAGGGGTTTTGAAATTAGCTAACGCTAATTTCAAAACCAGACAACAAATTCTAAATATGTTGTTTTTAAGTTGATTTTCCCTTCAGGAAAATCAACTCAGGTACTTAAAGTCAGGATGCCCGCTAGAACTAGTTTAATTTGTCCATATCTGCGAGTTACAGAGTATGAATTTATCTAAAATTTTTGCCTCAGTTCAAGCTAAAGCATTAGCGATCGCCTTTGGTTTTAGCTTTTTAGTATTTGCTAGCCCTGCATCAGCGCACCATCCGATGGGCGGACGAGTTCCTAGCAACTTTTTTGAGGGCTTCATGTCAGGATTGGCTCACCCTGTAATTGGGCTTGACCACCTTGCTTTTATTGTGGCTGTAGGTTTATTTGCAGCAGTCAAGCCTCAAGGTTTCTTAATTCCCCTATTCTTTGTTTTATCGGCAATGCTTGGTACTGGACTGCACCTCATGGGTGTTAATTTGCCCGTAGTCGAGCTAGTGGTTCCAGCTTCGATTTTGCTATTTGGCGTTTTTCTAACCACCAAAAATAGCCCTAATGCATTAGTGATGATTGCTTTATCCGCAGTCTCAGGGCTATTTCATGGTCATGCCTATGGGGAAGCAATTTTTGGCGCACAGACTACCGCTTTAGTTTCCTATTTAGTTGGGTTTACCTTAATTCAACTAGTTATTTCGGGTTCCGCTTTTTTGGTTGGTCAGAAAGTCCTCAAAGGTGATTTCTCTCAAGTATCACCTAGCCTCAAATCAGCAGGTCTAGTCATTTGCGGAATTGGAGCTACATTTTTAGCCTCGAATATTTCTGCTCTACTGCTCCCTGTGCCTAAGGGTTAGATTATTTTGCGAAGTAGGGGCAATTCGTGAATTGCCCCTACTTCGCAATCTATAAAAATGTGGGCTTTTTAAAATTCTTAGAGACAAATTATGGCAGCGAAAATACCTGTAACTGTGATTACTGGCTTTTTAGGTAGTGGCAAAACTACCCTCATTCGAGAGCAGTTACAAAATAATCAAGGTCGGCGCATTGCTGTACTGGTGAATGAATTTGGCGAGATCGGCATTGATGGTGATTTGCTGCGTTCTTGTCGCGTTTGCGATGAAGATGGCACAGAGGTTACACCGAATATTGTGGAATTGACCAATGGCTGTCTTTGCTGCACCGTGCAGGAAGAGTTTCTGCCAACGATGCAGGAACTATTGAAAAGACGCGATCGCATTGATTGTATTCTCATCGAAACATCTGGTTTAGCATTACCCAAACCCTTAATCCAAGCCTTCCGTTGGCAAGAGATTCGTAATGGTGCAACGGTTGATGGTGTGATCGCCGTTGTGGATTGCGAGGCAGTTGCTAGTGGCAAATTGGTAGGCGATCTGGATGCGCTCAATGCTCAACGTCAGGAAGATCCCAATCTTGATCATGAAACTCCCATTGAAGAACTATTTGAAGATCAGTTAGCCTGTGCCGATTTGGTTTTATTAACGAAAACTGATTTGGTGGATGCTGACGCTCAAAATAAAGTCCATTCATGGCTCAAGCAAGAATTGCGCGATGGCGTTAAGGTAATTGCTTGTGATGAAGGCAAAATTAGCTCTGAGATTCTATTGGGCTTCAATGCTGCGGTTGAGGATAATCTCGATTCTCGTCCTAGCCATCATGACCATGAAGAAGAACATGAGCATGATGATGATATTAATTCGATTAATATCGTGACCGATCGCGCCTTTGAGCCGACTCAGTTATTAACATCGCTAAAACAAGCGATTGCCGATCAGGAAATCTATCGCATTAAGGGATTTGTCAATGTCCCGAATAAGCCGATGCGAATGGTGTTGCAAGGCGTAGGCGATCGCCTTGAGACTTCCTATGATCGCCTATGGGCTAGTGATGAAACTCGCCAAACCCGTTTGGTATTTATCGGTCAATCTTTAGAGCGATCGCAAATTGAAGCGGCGCTAAGTTTATAAGACCCTCACCCCCCTGCCCCCTCTCCCATTGGGAGAGGGGGAGAAATAGCTTTTCATGTTCCCCTCTCCCATTGGGAGAGGGGCTAGGGGTGAGGGCGACATCTATATTTTTTTGGAATATTCTCAATTGCAATCTACTACAGCTATTTGTCCCAGTCTCTTTAATGCCACCACTGCTCAAGATGGCATTCTTTCGCGTATCCGTTTACCTGCGGGATTAATTACTTCTACTCAGTGCGAAGCGCTACTACAGGTAGTCAATCAATTTGGTAATGACGAAATCCAAATTACTAATCGTGCAAATCTGCAAATCCGCACTAGTCAAGCTTTGCCCGAAGAAGTGCTACTAGATTTTCAAGATTATGGACTTGCTTCTAGCACCCAAAGCACCGACGGCTTGCGGAATATGATGGCTAGTCCTAGCGCTGGGATTGATGCTCACGCAAAAATCAATACAATTCCATTGGTTAAAGCATGGAATTTCTATCTATTACAGCATCCCGAACTAGCGATTCTTTCTAATAAATTTAGTATTTGTTTTGATGGTGGTGAAGCGATTAGGGTTAGCGATCTCCCTAATGATATTTGTTTGGTAGCGGTTGAAATTGATCAAGAGATTTATTTTGATTTGCTTTTAGGATTAGGCGATCGCGGCGATTCGCCAGCATCAGTGAATGTGTTAATCCCTGAAAACCAAGTCTTAGAAGTTCTTGCGGCACTAACAGAAGTTTATCGAGAATATACGCAGCAACAGCTAGAGCAGAAAACACATTCGCGATCGCGTCCTCCGAGATTACGAGAATTGCTGCATGATTGGGGCGTGGAAAAGTATCTTGATCTAGTTGAAGAGAAACTAAGATCCCCCCTACCCCCCTTGGGAAGGGGGGCTTTAGAAGTTCCCCTTCCCAAGGGGGATGCCGAAGGCAGGGGGATCACACCTCTAAACGAAGCAATAAGTTCCCACTTAGAGAGAGAGTCTTTTCAACATTTGGGAATTCATTCTCAAAAACAATCGGGGCTTTTCTATATTGGTGTGGTTGTTCCATTGGGAAGGTTAACTTCTCAGCAACTCACTGGTCTAAGTAATCTTGCTAAACAATATGGTGGTGGAGCTTTGCGGTTAACGCCTTGGCAAAATCTGCTGATTACGGATATTGCGGAAGCTGATCTTGAGCAGGTAACGCAGGAGATCTTGAATTTAGGCTTATATATTTCGGCTCATCATCCCTATGCTGCGATCGCTGCTTGTTCTGGTTATAAAGGATGTAAATCTGCTCATACTGATACCCAGTCAGATGCTAAGAAGATTGCCACTTATCTAGAAAGCTGTATGCAACTTGATCAACCGATCAATATCCATGTTTCAGGCTGTGAAAAGTCTTGCGCTCAGCACCATCCCAGTGATATTGCTGTGGTTGGAATGGGCGGAACTAATACAGAGACTTATAGAGTTTATGTAGGTGATGGTGATTCTAATTTTGGTAGAGAAGTATATGCGGAATATCCTGCTGACAAATTACCTGAGTTAGTAGAACAGCTATTGCGGAACTATCAAACTCAGCGTCAAAATTCTACACAAACTTTTAGAGGATTTATCAATCACTGATGTTATACCAAAACACAAAATGGCGTAGCCATTTTGTGTTTTTAAAACCCTTACTGGGTTTGGTTTTTAATTCACAAAAGTGTTGCCACACTTTCGTGAATTGGTATTACGTGGATAGAATTCCTACGATCATCTAAGTCTAGGGCTGGCACGGGGGCACAGCCCCTACAAAAATCTAAATTATTGGAGTAGGGGCAATCCCCCCGTGGTTGCCCTGCTTCGCTATTAGCTAGCAGCAAGAGGTTCATTATCTGAGTTCCACGTAACATCAGTCAATCAATAAAAAAGGCGGCGCATTGCGCCGCCTTTTTTATTTAGATATCCAAGTCCGCAAGTCCTAGTTTGGAACCATAGGTTTCAATAAACTCACGGCGTGGCGCAACTTTATCACCCATCAAAATCGTGAAGATGCGATCGGCTTCGGCAGCATCTTCGATGGTGAGACGTTTGAGCGATCGCGTGGCTGGGTTCATTGTCGTTTCCCATAGCTGTTGAGGCATCATTTCGCCTAAACCTTTAAAGCGCTGAATGTTGTAATTCGCATTGGGTGGGAAGGTGGCAATTAATTTCTGTAAGTCGTTATCGCTATAGCAGTACTGAGCGGTTTTACCACGCTCTAATTTATATAGTGGAGGACATCCAATATAGATAAAGCCGCGATCAAGCAATTCTCGCTGATAGCGATAGAAGAATGTCAGCAACAATGTCCGAATGTGCGCTCCGTCAACGTCCGCATCAGCAAGGAGGATGATTTTGTGGTAGCGCAGTTGGGACTCATTAAAGTCTTCACCTTTAATCCCCAACCCGCAACCTGTAATCAGGGCTTGGATTTCATTGTTTTTATAAATCTTGCTGTCATCGGCTCTCTCAATGTTGAGAACTTTACCACGCAATGGAAGAATTGCCTGATAGTGGCGATCGCGTCCTTGCTTAGCGCTGTTATGTACAAATACACCACTAGCAAGCGCAAAGTTGTGAGTGTTTGGCACTTCGATGTCATAAACATCAATGCGCTCGGTTAGATTCTCAATCTTGACAATGCGGTGATTGTAATTAGCAACCGCCTCAATCGCAAGTTCAGAATTACCTTCAAAATAGCGATCGCAGAATGTCTCAAATTTCAGAAGAGATTTATCGCGGGTATCAATCCGATGAGCACGATAGGCATCTAAATCAAGACAACCATTCTCAATTGCAACTTGCTTAAGGGCAGCTAAGGTTTTGCGGTAGTAGGTTTGTTGCAAGGCAGCTTTACGTTTCGCCCTAAAGCTATCTGTCCATTGCTCTTGAGTTTTTACACGCCGCCAATCGATCAAATCGCTATCTTGCCATTGTTGTTGGGCAATTTCTGATAAACGTTGTTTTGCTTCAGGATTTTGGGCGAAAAATTCTTTTGTTCTTGTAGATTGCTGCTGACGATGTTCAGGATTGCTCCAATATTCGCGCTGACTTTGATCTAACTGCTGGTAATTTTGTTGTTTATAATCAGGATTGCCCTCATAAAATTCACGCCACTTCGCAGTCATATAGGCTTTGTATTCAGCATCTTGCCACTGTGCTTTTGCCTGTTGCGAGAGGATTTCTCTGGTTGCAGGTTCTTGCATTCTCTGACTCATGTGATCGCGAAATTCCGCCGTAGTTTTTAATTGACGACATTTCTCGATGACTTCAGGACGATGCAAGGTTTTGGCAATGTGAACTTGATGCAATTGCAAATGCTCTAACTTTGGTAAACGTTTGAGATTAGTTGGATTGTTATTAAGTTTATTGAAATCAAGATGATGACAATGTTCTCCATCTTCGGCTTGGTAAGCACCTTGATAGCGGTTATACCAATCTGCGATCATGTGCGTGAACAACCAACCATCAGATTTGGGATTCCACACCATCTCGTAACCATCAATGGTAATACCCTTATCTGCTTTACTGGAAAGCTTGCGATAGAGCGGCATTAAAGAATCTTCAGTTGTCAGTTCAGCCGCCGCCCTGTAGGTGCGATCGCGCAGCATAAAAGGATGATCAGGCGTACAAATTAGCTGCTTACCATTATCTAAAGTGACACGAATTACCTCAGCATTTTGCTTAGTAATTCTGGCATTGATAATCCGCTCAACTCCAATCGTGCCATCGTTGCGAATCGTATAGCAGAAGTTTTGCTTGCCAGACTGTTCTTCTTCTACCAGTTGCTTGAAACTAATATTTCGTCCGTCAGCTAAGGCAACGAGCGTGTCACCCTCAAAACAGCCGCCTGCAGAATCTCCCTCAACAATGAAGATTTCGGATTCTTTGGGATCGCGAGAACTACAATCGGCAAGCTTTCCAGGTAAGGTCGAAGACTCTAGGGCGGATTTCCGACGGACTAGCTCACGGGCGCGACGGGCGGCTTCCGCAGCGTTAAAGGCTTGTAGCGCTTTCTCAATAATCGAAGTTGCCACCGCAGGATGAAACTCAAGATATTCATTGAGAACTTCACCCACAAAGGAATCAACAATACCTCTCACTTCAGTATTGCCTAGTTTAGTTTTAGTTTGCCCTTCAAATTCTGGATCGCCAACTTTGACCGAAATCACCGCCGTTAGACCTTCACGGACGTTTTCCCCAGCCAGATTTGAGTCGCCATCTTTGAGCTTTTTCAGCTTGCGTGCTGTGGCATTCATTGTGCGGGTCAAAACCGTTTTTAGACCCTCAAGGTGCGTACCACCATCAATGGTGCGGATGTTATTGGCAAAACCGAGAACATTATCGTTGTAGGAGTCAATGCACCATTGCAAAGCAACTTCCACCACCACATTATCGCGTTCACCATTCACATAAATAATGTCAGTATGAATCGGTTCCTTGTCGCGGGTCATGTAGGCGACGTATTCGCGAATACCACCTTCATAACAATAGATATCGGTGCGAAGTTCTGCACCACGGCGATCGCAATATTCGATTTTTACGCCAGCATTGAGATAGGCAAGCTCTTTGAGGCGGCTAGCGAGAATGTCGTATTCAAATTCAGTTTGAGTAGTGAAGATTTGCGGATCAGGCTTGAAACGCACCTGTGTACCGCGCCTTGTTTCTTGACTCTTGCTAGGGATGAGATCGCTAACAGGAAAACCGCGCTCAAATCTTTGGGTATAGACTGTATCCAAGCGCCATACTGATACCTCCACCCATTCCGATAGGGCATTAACTACGGAAATTCCGACACCATGTAAACCACCTGATACTTTATAGCCGCCATCGCCGAATTTACCACCAGCGTGGAGAACAGTCAGTACAGTTTCGAGGGCTGATTTACCAGTTTTGGGGTGAATGTCAATGGGGATACCGCGCCCATTGTCGGAGACTTGTACAGAGCCATCGGGCAGAAGCTCAACTAAAATGCGATCGCAATGTCCTGCAAGGGCTTCGTCTACGCTGTTGTCAACGACCTCAAAAACGAGGTGATGTAATCCTTTTGGCCCAGTTGTGCCGATATACATCCCAGGTCGTTTACGAACTGCTTCTAGACCCTCAAGTACTTGGATCTGATTGGCATTGTAAGTTTCTGTAACGATCTCAGGCATGAAGGTAAACAACTCCAAAAATTATGTCGCTTTTATGGATTTTTTTAAAGCTCTAAAAAATGATTTTAGGGGCGCTTTTGATGGTGTTTTAGGATGTCTTTTGAATAAAGACTCAAAAACACTCTGCCATTATAGCTTAAAAGCCTTACAGATATCTCAAAACCATCTTAGATTAAGTTTTTACACGACACATGTAGACAATAAAAATCTCAATCTAGATCTTTAAGACTGATAGTGAGGTTTCGCAAGACCTTCTGTTTTGAGGATTTATGTGTTGTGGGCAAAGATTCTGCTAGGATTGCTAATATGAAAATTTTAGGGATTGATCCAGGATTGGCAATTGTGGGGTTTGGCTTAATTGAGGTTGACAAACCTGCCACACCAAAACTCTTAGAATTTGGCACAATTGTGACACCGAAGCAAACACCGATTGGCGATCGCCTTAAGACTATTTATGAAGATATGCATACGCTGATCGAGCAGTTCCAACCGCAAGTGGTGGGAATGGAAAAGTTATTCTTTTATCGAATGGGAAACTTGGTAAATGTGGCTCAAGCTAGAGGCGTAATCGTATTAGTTCTCAATCAACACAATATTGAACCGATTGAGTTTTCTCCACCACAGATCAAGCAAGCTCTCACTGGTCATGGCAATGCTGATAAAAGTGATGTACAGGAAGCAGTAAAGCGGGAGTTAAGTCTTGATGCGATTCCACGTCCTGATGATGCGGCGGATGCGATCGCGGCGGCACTCACTTGTTGGCTAATTGCTTAGGGGAAAAAGTATAAGTCCCTATACAAGCAGCAATTCTCTTTATAAAAATTGTTTTTGCAAGTCCGCCAATGGCTGACTTGCAAAAACCGACTTTAGAGTTTACATCGCCAAAGTAAACTCTAAAGTCGGTTTCATAATGATAATTACTGCTATTACTAAGGTAATTATCACAAATTGACATTTTGGGTTAATCTAGAAAAAAGACAAAATAACGATATTTTATGCAATCTTTTCCACATCAGGGGCAATTAACAACTTGGAAAGATGATCGAGGGTTTGGATTTATTAAACCTGATGATGGGAGTAAAGAAGTTTTCTTACATATCAGTGTGTTAAAAGGTGCAAGTCGTCGTCCCATCGTGGGAGATACTATCTTTTACGAAAAAGTTACCGAAGAAAACGGAAAAATACGGGCTTCTAAAGCTTCAATTCAAGGTGTACTCAACCAACCTACAGGATCAAATCAAAGATTGCGTAATTCTAATCAAACGTCTAATAAGCAATCTACAGGTAAACAAATAAATAGAAATACACAAATCAACAAGCTCAATACGCATGGAGCAATACAGAAGGTGATCCCTGTCATATTTTTGATTGGCTTAGGGATTAGCTTAATTTCTCCTGCCATGAACTTTATGCGTGGTTGCAATATTAAAGGCAATATTTCTGTCAGTTCAGGGAGTAAGTTATATCATCTGCCAAACATGGAAGATTACGCTATAACCAACATTGATGTCAGCAAAGGAGAGCGATGGTTCTGCACAGAGGCTGAGGCGATCGCTAATGGTTGGAAGAAAGCACCGAGATAAAAGAAGCCAAAACTAGACATCGGCAAACTAAAATTTAAGTCTCTTTTTGATTTTTGCCAATATTCTCTGCGATCGCAGGTTCATTACTTGCCAATAACCCAAGCTGGGAATATTACTTTGGTATAACTGCTTGTGATCAAAAAACTCATTTAATTCCGTCAAAATTACCTGTAACCGCTTGATGATATTTTCAGCACGATACTCATCTAATAATGTTGGCGACAAAGATAACTTTTGATTGGTCTGAATCACTCTGAGAATCCTTTGCATATCAAACTCTTGTGAATATCCTGCAATCTTGTAACAGTTAAAAGCAGGATCTAAATAATCTGATAAGCCATGATTGACACTCGAAAAAACTTGGCAGCCACAGGCTAAAGCTTCCATTGGTTGTAGCCCAAATCCTTCGGTAACACCTTGAACTGCCCAATATTCTGCGGAATCATATAGATAGACCTTAGCGCGATTAAACAATCCTTCTAAATCTTCAACATAATAATCAATTACTTCTAAGCGGCATTTTTGCTGGAGCGAAGGAATCAATTGGCGCATCAGATAACTAGATGATTTGCGAGCCTGAACCAGTACATCTATATCGCGATCGCCTTGCCAATTTTGAAACTTGTCGGAAATCTCGTTTGGTAAATAATAAATTAACGAATGCGGCGATCGCTGTCCCCAATATCCGAGCGTATTACGACTGACGGTAATAATTGGCACGCTAGCGGGTAAATTAAATCCATAACCTGCGCTATGGGCATGGTAAATCGCATTTAAACGTTTTAGTTTAGGAGCTAGCTTGGCAACATCAAACCCCCAACTCATCACAAAAATCACATCATCCAAAGCTTGAAATGTATCACCACCCTTCAGCAAATCATCTAGCCATAAATGTCCTTGCTCTCGTTGACGATAGGTGACTACTTCCGCAGGACAAACTTTTTTAACTAATTCCAGCGTTTTTAGCTCAGCCCATAAGCCCCCACAAGCAAATTTATCAGTCGTCCCTGGTAATAAAAAGTATAGTCTTCTCATTTATTAAGCTCAAATATTAGGCTCAAATCCTTGTTAAACAAGTTTAGGTTAAAAGCGATAACCAGCAAAAAACTCCATTGGAGTTTCTTGCCTCTGTGGACTGTGGCTACATCTCTCAGTTATGCAGGTGGAGGCAGAGTTAGCGCTTTTGTTACAGATTATATAACAGGCGATTTTGGGGTGTTTCTGAGTTTTGCTGTGATGAGTTTGGCGATCGCCATAGCCCAGTGGTTAGTGATCAGGCGATATATTGGCGGCTTGGGATGGTTATGGACGACTTTAGTCGGTGGTGCTGTGGGCGGAGGGCTAAGTTCTTGGGCGAGTTTTCAATTAGCTATTACCTATGGCGAAGCAGTAGATTTATTAGCGATTTATGCTTGTTTACGGGGTTTTTCGACGGGATTTATGCAATGGACAATAATGAAACACCACTTTAAGCGATCGGGTTGGTGGATTGCGGGTACTACGGGCAGTTGGTATGTGGGCGTAATGGTGGGGAGTTTAATGATCAAGCAGTTGGGATATTTTTTAACGCTGGTGGTCGGGGGGATTTACGGATTTTTGACAGGGATCACCTTGCTTTTATTTTTCTGGGATCGGTTTAATTCCAAATAAATGAAGGCGGCGCGAAGCGCCGCCTTCATTTATTTGGACATTTTCTAGGCGCACTGAAGTTAAACTAAGACATAAGTTCATATGATGATTAGGCATGGCACTTTTTACACTGCGATCGCTCCGCAAAGATTTTGGCATCAAGGAAATCCTCAAGGATGCTAGTTTTAGCCTCGATGAAGGCGATAAAGTCGGGCTGATCGGTACAAATGGTTCGGGTAAATCCACATTACTTAAAATGATCGCGGGGCTAGAGCATAGTGATGGCGGTGAACTTTGGGTAAATTCCAGCGCCAAAATTATCTATTTACCACAGCAGCCAGACCTGAATGAAGAAAATACGGTCTTAGAACAAGTATTTGCCGATAGCGGCGAGCAAATGTCCCTAGTCAAGGAATATGAAGAAATTTCCGATAAGTTAACCCACGGACATGGCGATATGGATCGGTTGCTAGAGCAACTATCGCGAGTATCTGAACGCATGGATCAGACGGGGGCTTGGGATTTGGAGACTAACGCCAAAATTGTGTTAACTAAATTAGGAATTGATGATTTAGAAGCAAAAATCGGTAGCCTTTCAGGTGGGTATCGCAAACGAATTGCGATCGCCTCAGCATTACTCTCTGCACCTGATGTGCTTCTGATGGATGAGCCGACTAACCATCTTGACGCACTCTCGGTGGAATGGTTACAGAGCTATCTCAATCGCTATCGTGGTGCTTTATTGCTGATTACCCACGATCGCTATTTTCTAGATCGCGTTACCAATCGCATTATTGAAATTGATCGCGGCGATTTGTATTCCTATTCAGGCAATTATTCCTATTATTTAGAGAAAAAAGCGGAAGCAGAAGAGTCATCACTGAGTACGCAGCGTAAACATGCAGGACTATTACGGCGGGAATTGGAATGGTTGAAAAAAGGACCTAAGGCGCGGAGTACCAAGCAAAAGGCACGCATTGATCGCGCCCATGCTCTGCAAGCCACAGAATTTAAACAAGCCAATGCCAAGGTTGATATCACCACCGCAGGACGACGCATCGGCAAAAAAGTAGTGGAACTTGATCGCATCGGTAAATCCTATGGCGATCGCACTCTGATCAAAGACTTTTCCTATAACTTTACGCCTGAAGATCGCATCGGTATTATCGGCAGTAATGGCGCGGGTAAATCTACGCTGATGAATATTGTGACGGGACGTTTACAGCCCGACGAAGGCACGGTGGAAATCGGCACGACGATCCATTTTGGTTACTTCGATCAACATTCCGATGATCTTGCTGAACATGGTAATCAGCGAGTAATTGACTATCTCAAGGATGTTGCTGAATTGGTGAAAACCTCTGATGGAAGCATCATCACTGCTTCGCAAATGCTCGAGCGATTTCTCTTCCCTGGTAATACCCAATATGCGCCGATCAACAAACTGTCAGGTGGTGAAAAGCGGCGCTTATTCCTGCTGAAAGTATTGATGGCGGCTCCCAATGTCTTGATCCTCGATGAACCGACGAATGATCTCGATGTGCAGACCCTCGCTGTATTAGAAGAATATCTCGAAGAATTTAACGGCTGTGTAATTGTTGTTTCCCACGATCGCTATTTCCTTGATCGGACTGTTGAGATGGTTTTTTCCTTTGAAGCCGAAGGTGAAGTGCGCCTGTATCCTGGAAACTATTCTATCTATTTAGAATACAAGAAAGACGAGGCTGAGAAAGAATCTAGTGATGCAAAGGAGCAAGCTGCTAATAAAGCAACTAAAGAGCAGAAGTCCAGTAATATCGCACCATCTGCTCCTGAAACTGCTAAATCCAAAGTGGAATCCAAAAAAACTTCGCAACTTTCTTACAAAGAGAAGCGCGAATATGAGGAGTTAGAAGCAAAAATCCCCAAACTAGAAGCAGAAAAGACTCAAATCGAGAAGAATCTTTATCACAATCCGCCTAGTGGTCATACGGAATTACAGAAGCTATCCGCTCGCTTAGCCGAACTAACTATGGAGATCAATACATCCACTGAGCGCTGGCTAGAACTTGCCGAGCGAATTTAGAGAACAACAAAGGCAGCCCCAAACGTCCATCTTTGCTCTATTAAAAACTTGTCTTTAGTTGAAAAGGAATAGCTGCAATGGAAAGCAACAAATTTTCTACTCAAAAAACCAATAGCTCTCCGTTGGGTCTGTCAAAACTAGGTATAGAAGTACATAACCCACGCTGGTGGGTTGAGTCAGCTTGTATTATAGTTGCCTATTTTATTTCATCTTGGTTTGCAGCTAACACCATTTTCTCAACCCTTGGACCTTCTCCTGTTTGGCCGGGTTCTGGGCTAAATGCGGGCTTACTTCTATTCTTTGGGCGATCGCGATGGTTGGGAATGTTTTGCGGAATATTGCTGTATAACTTACACAGAAACTGGTGGAGAGTTTTGATACCTGCATCAGGAGCAGCGATCGGTTCCACAATCGGCACATTGATCACAGTTTCTCTGATTTTAAAGTTTACCCATACTACATACCCATTCCTTAAAGTTCGCCATGTAGTCACATTTGTACTTTGTTCGATATTTAGTGGAACGATTCTGCAAACTATAACTGGGGTTGGTATCTATGCCCTAACTAGGAGATATGAAGGTGCTAACTTTATTACAAACTTCTTACTTCCTTGGTGGATTGGTGATTCGGTTGGTGTTTTAATCTTTGCTTCGCTGGCTCTAACATGGCTAAAACCAAATCAGAAAGAAGAAAGCAACCCTTATCTTAGTTGGGAAGTAGTGGTGGCTTTCATAAGCATAATTGTGGTGTCCTATTTTTCTTTTTATGAAGCCCAACCCCTTGAGTACCTTCTGTTACCACCATTGATTTGGTCAGCTTTTCGCTTTGGTCATAGACTAACGACTTTGTTTGTCATGTTTATATCGATGACAGCTTCGATCGCTACTGCCAATAAGTTTGGGATATTTTATAAAGCAATTGCTACGGGCGATTCACTCCTGCTATTACAAATTTTTATGGGGGTGATTTCGATTATGACCTTGGCGATCTTGGCGATCGTTGAGGAAAATAAGCAAGCGAATTTGAGTTTGCAGAGAGCTAATACTGACCTAGAAAAGCGCGTTCTAGATCGAACGATAGACTTACAACAAAGTGAAGCAAAAGCTCTAGAACTTGCTGCTAAAGCCGAGTCCGCAAACCAAGCTAAAAGTACTTTTATCGCAAATATGAGTCATGAATTGCGATCGCCACTAAATGCAGTTCTTGGCTTCTCTCAGTTAATGATGCGAGCTAACAACCTCGCAAAAGAACATTACGAAAATGCCAGTATTATTAACCGCAGTGGTGATTATTTATTGACATTAATTAATAATATTCTCGATCTATCAAAAATTGAAGCAGGCAAGACTACACTCTATATTCAAAATTTTGATCTCGATCATTTGTTGGAGGATATTGAAGACATGCTCCAATTACGGGTCGCCAATGCGGGTTTAGACCTCTTCTTTGAGCGCGATCCTAAAGTACCTCGCTATATCTGCACTGATGAAGTAAAACTGCGTCAAGTTTTACTTAACTTAATTGGCAATGCAATTAAATTCACCAAAGAGGGTTTAGTCGTTATTACTTTGACCAATGCTGCCACAAGTACCGTAGAAAATGCAGTCAATATAGTTAGCGATAAATGTATCCTCAATTTCAGCATTCGAGATACAGGCGTAGGTATTGCAGAAGCAGAACTACCTCAACTATTTGCATCCTTTTCTCAGGCTCAGGCTGGTCGCGAAAAACAAGAAGGTACAGGCTTAGGGTTAGCGATTAGCCGCAGGTTTGTACAGTTGATGGGTGGAGATATTTCTGTCACTAGCGAACTTGGGAAAGGCACAACTTTCCAGTTTCAGATTCAAGCCCAAATTGGTACACCTTTAATTAGTGATCCAAGCCAAAAAAGGCGCACATTAGCTCTTGCACCTGATCAGCCCAACTACAGAATTTTAGTGGTTGATGATAAGCCCATTAATAGCCAGTTGCTAGTCAAGATGCTAAGTCCAATGGGCTTTGAAGTTCAAGAAGCTAGTAATGGACTAGAGGCGATCGCTATTTGGGATCAGTGGGAACCACACCTAATTTGGATGGATATGCGAATGCCCATAATGGATGGCTACGAGGCAACTAAGCACATTAAGTCCACCGTTAAAGGTAATGCCACCGCCGTGATCGCCTTAACTGCTAGTGTTTTAGAAGAAGAGAAAGCGATCGTGCTTTCAGCAGGGTGTGACGATTTTGTGCGTAAACCCTTTAGCGAACAAACTATTTTTGATACCCTAGCTAAACATCTTGGCGTGAAGTATACATACGAAAACATACAGCTTTATGAGCATGATAGTGATATTTCCGAGGAGATATCGTTAAATTCTGAAAATTTAAAAATTATGCCAGATAGCTGGATTATGCAATTATATAGATCGGCTCTTGAAGCTGACAAAAATATTGTTATAAACTTAATTGGGGAAATTCCAGACACAGAAATTTTCTTAGTTCGATCGCTAACTAAACTAGTGCGTAATTTCCAATTTGAGAAATTAATTGATCTCACCGAGCCATTACTTTGCACACATATCGAATAGCGCTCTGCACTCTGCTTATATTGGCAACATAATTCATGATTTACCATCCTTCGCTTGAATTAACAGGCAATATCCTCTTAGTAGATGATCTTCCAGAAAATTTGCAGCTACTTAGTGACCTATTGCTAACCCTTGGCTATACCGTCCGCAGTGTAACTAGCGGAAGAATGGCTCTCAAAACAGCAAAGGTAAAACGCCCTGATCTGATTCTTTTGGATATCAAGATGCCAGAAATGGATGGATATCAAGTCTGCCAAGCCCTCAAAGAGGATGAGGATTTACGTGATATCCCAGTGATATTTATTAGCTCTTTAGATGATGTTTTTGATAAGGTAAAAGCTTTTTGGTCTGGGGGGGTTGACTATATTTGTAAACCTTTTCAAAGCGAAGAAGTATTAGTCCGTCTCGAAAACCAATTGACAATTCAGCGTCAGAAACGGTTACTACTAGACGAAATCGCTAGGCACAAAGAAACCGAAGAAATGCTCTATCAATCGCGGGCTTTAATTACCAGCGTTTTAAATAGTGTTTCCGATGGTATTGCTGCCATGCAGGCTGTTCGCGATCCGATTACAGGTAATATTATCGATTTCCGTTGCTTAGTATTGAATCCGATGATATCGAGGATATTTGATCGCAGTCGCGAAGATTTAATTGGTAAATTAGTGCTAAGAAGGTTTCTAGAAAAGTTTAATCGCCAACTGTTTGAACGCTTAGTTAATGTGGTGGAGACAGGGGTTCCTTTGGATGAAGAGATCTATTACACTTCAGAGCCTGTTGGTTGGTATCGGGTAATAGTGGTCAAGTTGGGCGATGGCTTTACAGTCACGATTAGAGATATTACTTCTAAAAAGCAACCCGAATAAAAAAGGTGTTGCATATATTCTCATAATGAAACGCCTTTTTTAATTGGATGTAGGGGTAGCGCCCCCGTGCCTACCCAGTAGAAATCTGGGCAACCACAGGGGGTTTGCCCCTACCAATAAAATTAGAAATATAGCAAAAAAAGAGTTAGCTAGTACAAACCAAAACCCAAGAATCAAGTGGCGGCGCTTCGCGCCGCCACTCGATTCTTGGGTTTTAAGTCCTAAGCAAACCTTGCTTTGCTATATGTACAATACCGACACCTTTTTTAGACATTAAATAGCGGCGCAACGCGCCGCTATTTAATTTTTGGTTTGTAAAAGCGATCGCATTTGTTTGGCGATGAGATCGGGATGCTCAGCTTTCATTAGGGCGCGGACTACGGCAACTCGTTTTGCTCCCGCCGCGATCGCTGCTGCTAAATTGTGTTCATCCAGCCCACCGATCGCAAACCAAGGAATGTTGATATTTTGAGCAGCATAGTTGACATATTCATGCCCTGAAGCTGCCTTGTTAGGTTTTGTGGGCGTGGCATGGACTGGACCCACACCAACATAATCCACTTGATTATTTAGAGCAATCTCTAATTCTTGGGGATTGGTGGTTGACTGCCCAATGATGTACTGTGAAGCATCGCCGCCGTTAGCATTCAGAATTTGACGGACTACAGAAACTGGTAAATCCGTCTGTCCCACATGGATACCATCGGCTTCCACAGCGATCGCAATATCAACGCGATCGTTAACTAGAAATAAAGCATCGTATTTATGGCAGAGATCACAAAGCTGTTGGGCGATCGCATAGCGAGTGCTATCTTCACCATCCTTTTCTCGATACTGCACGATCTGTACACCACCTTGGAGAGCCGACTCCACAACGGAGACAATATTCTCTACGGGCATCGTCACCAGATATAAATTTGCAGCTTGTAATTTTTGGCGACGGATTTCACCAATATTGGTAACTTCATGGGTCAGTAATTGACTCTCAAGGGTGTAGACCTGATAGCGCATTTGTTTCATCGCTTCTCCCATCGTGGGATCAACGACTTTGCTATATTCTTCTAAAACCCTAAGCGCTTCCTGTAAGCGTCCCATATTCGCTCTGAGGACAGCTTGGACATCAGCACGAATAGATTCATTTGCATGGCTCAACCCTGTGGCGGGATCGTCGGGGGTATTACGGGCGCGACGAAATTCTTCTTTGTGCCATTGAGCGAGTTCTTGGCGCATGTGTTTGCAGCGATCGCATAAGTCCACATCTTCTAAGCCAAAGCGACACCATTCTTCGATGGTTCGTAAGGCTTCACGGGCGCGATCGAGGTTAGCATCGAGGATGCGGTAAATGATTTGTTGAGACATATAAAAACCATATTTTTAAGTGGCGTGCAAAGCACGCCATTAATGGATTTAAGCAGCGTGCTTTGCACGCTATTAATGGAGCGCTAAGCGCTCCGAATTTAAGAAACCATTTAAGAATTGCTTAGATCCCCCCCAGCCCCCCTTAAAAAGGGGGGAGAATTATCTTCTTCCCCCTTTTTAAGGGGGATTGAGGGGGATCTCTTAGAGCGTTTGACCGCAGAAAGTAATTCTTGAATGATTTCTAAAATTCAAAGTCAAAGGCAGGTTCGGCGCGTAACTTGCCTAAGCCTAATTCTTTATCGTCGATGATCTTGATTTCGTAGTAGCCCAAAATATGATGCGGTGCAGGATTAGCGCGAGAAGCCCCAGTGATGCCCATCGCGATAATCACACAGACATTGCCTTTAGTGGTTTTGGCACGTTGTTTCCAACGCTTGTGGTGTTCACCATTAAGAGTTTGTTTGTCAAATTCGCCAAATAGATGAAGATCATCATTACCCATCACCATTAAGCCAAGCTGACAAGCATTACCAAAGATATCCTCAGCAGGATTAAAACATAAAGACTGAATACCATCAAACTCCTTGATTTCTTCGATCAATTCCAATGCTTTAGGACGCGAAGTTTGAATCATTAGCCCTGGTAAGCCTTCACCTTTTCGGGCTGGGGCGATCGCTGAGACTGCCTCAGATAACTGTTGATGAATTGACGCATTGCGTAAAAATTCCACCTGTTCCCAAGGGATGGTCATCATATGGATCAGGGCATTTTCTGGCCAGAGATCCTCATTGATTAAGGGACCATCATCCTCATCGTCATCTTCATCGACTAATTGATGTAACTCATTAGCCAGATCGGGCATAGTCCTAACGACAACCTTGATTGCTTCTTCGACATCACTATCAAGACTCGGTGCATAAATCGTATAAGTGCCTGAGAGACTGCCAAAATTAGAATTCAAGCGCTTATGGTACTGTTCCCAAAATTTATTTAAAGCCTCTAACGCCACCGTCAAGGCGATCGCCTCTTCGTCATAGAGATAGGGTCTACCACCTTCGAGAGGGTGCAAAGCCCCATAAATCGGCTTCATCGGTGTAGTTGCCGCAGGTACAGATCTGATTTTGCCGCGAAATGGAAAAGGAGGAAAATCATCTTCCATTTCTAACTCAGGGGTTTCAAAGAGATTGAATAGGCAGTCTTGATGCAAAAAGGTCTCTTCGATCTCATCTTCAGAGCTACCTGAGACAATCCGATGCCGAAATTTGACTAGCGACTCTTCGGAACGGTAAAAAATTACGCCCTGCTCTAAGCCCATTTTGCCCATAACGATCGCATAGAGGGTGTCGAGATCCCATTGATCAAGCTTGATCGAAATTACTTGATGATCCCACAGGGTATTCCAAGGAGCATTTCGCCATAAATGCTCAGATTGCTTATGCAAGGCTGCGGCAAACTTTTCTGGCACAACAGGCGGATTTGCCGTAAAGCTTTCCAAAATATGGGAGAAAATTTCGTCAATTAAAGGTAAGCGCTCGACATATTCAACCGATATTCCTAAGTCCTGTAGTACGCCACGCAAATAGAACTGGAGTTCGCGATCGCATACCAAGATCTTTTGGGGCAAGGATGGCTGAGCAGGACTTTGAGGATGTTCGATCGCCTGTAGCAACGCGCGGACAAAGGCTTCTTGCCCCACCACCGAATCAACTACGTCCATAGAACGTACCATTCCCATCGAGCCATCTACCCACAAAATGCAATGGGGCTTCGACTCTTCATCATGGGCATGGAGGGGGATAATATTAGAAGAGTCTTGTGGTTGGCGGATCTTGGCTGGTAAGGCACGGCGATCGCCTTCCCAAACCGCAGATGACTGCTTGAGTTTTTTGAGGCGGCGAAGAGTAGATCGGTTTAGCGTGGTCATCGAAAATATTCTCTAGATTTGCCACTCTTGCAGAAATTAGTAAGAGTGCATTGATTGATTTAACTACGATATGGTGAGAAATTGCTAGATTTGATCAGAAATTATAGCAATCACTAGAGTGAAAGTAGCCTAGAGGGATGTAATCCTTTCAACTTTCCAGATTTTAAAGATACAATTGTTATAGGTACGACCTAAAAATTGCAGTGCAAAGCGCTGTAATCATACTCAAAGAACTTTTAAAAAGTCCTTTGTATTCCTTTTGCTTGCAAAAGGCTGTAACCGATAACTAAAACAACCCCAAATATATTTCTGCATTTTTATGGACGAGCTAAAACCGATTTTCAATGAGTTCGTAGGGCAACCCGTTGCTTTCTTTGGTGGACTCGTTTCGGGCTTTCTCAAGCTCGATCTCCAACAAGATCCTCTAAAGGGTTGGCTAGAAAAGCAAGGAGCAACACCAACTACGGGGACTTCTGCTAGCAATAATGGCAAAAATGACGGTCCACAATCTATTTCTATCGATTAAAAAAAGGAGACGCAATGCGTCTCCTTTTTTTAATCGATAGCCAAATAGTGTGAGGCGGCGCTTCGCGCCGCCTCACACTATTTGGGTTTTATGTACTAAAGGGAAACTTTTAAAATTTCCTTTGGTTTTTAGAAAGCGCAAAGCGCTGTAATTACCACAATATTAGAGAATAGGGGTAGCGCTTGCGCTAGCCCCTATTGTTTATGAAATACAGCTTATGTGGTTTCCCTATCTGTTGCTTGCGATCGCCTATCTTTTAGGATCTTTCCCCACAGGTTATTTGGTGGGACGGATGGCGGGTATAGACATTCGTGAGCTTGGCTCAGGCTCGACAGGAGCAACCAATGTCTGGCGCAATGTGGGCAAGTTGGCGGGAATTACTGTATTTGTGACCGATTTTGCGAAGGGGGCGATCGCCATTTACATGATGCAATCGGCGAATTACTTGCAGATGCTCTTGGCTTCAACGTTTGGCTATACTCAAGCACCGATTACTAATAATTTATCCCTATTTGTGATTGGGGCAGGGATGCTAGCGCTGATTGGTCACAGCCGTCCAGTGTGGTTGGGGTTTAAGGGTGGTAAGTCTGTGGCGACAGGGGTGGGAATTTTGTGTATGTTGAATTGGATCGCGGCGATCGCTGCTTTTAGTATTTGGTTGGCAACTATGGCAATTTGGCGTACTGTTTCGATTAGCTCGATCGCTGCCGCCGCCGCCGCCCCTGTTTTCATGTGGACATTGCAAGGGGATATCATTTATTCAAGTTTTGTAACTGTGGGCTGCATCTTTATAATTTGGCTGCATCGCTCTAACATTGAGCGTATTCTCAATGGCACAGAGCTAAGTTTTAAAACTGAAAGCAAACCAGAATAAGCAAAGGGTCGCGAAGCGACCCTTTGCTTATTTAACTCACCTTACGCAGATAGAAAATCTACCCTCATCCCCCAACCCCTTCTCCCAAGAGGCAGGGTGGTTTCATTTTCGGGAAGGGAGAGTGGGCTGAGGTTACAGAAAAACAAGTAGCCAAAATAGTAAAAAATGGTCTGGTAAAAGCTAAGCAAAAAGCAAGACCAGACCATGAACTTTATAGAACAATTAAAGCAGATCCCAGACCATCGAAAAAGCAAAGGTAAACGCCATCCACTATGGTTAGTAATGTGCTTAACCTTGCTGGAAGTATTGTGTGGCTATCACGGATATCGCCCATTAGCCGATTTTTGTGAGAAACATTGGGGAACCCTGCAAACAATGCTAGAGCTACCAACCGAGAGCCGAATCCCGTCATATTCAACCTTTCGCCGTGTCATTCAGGGAGTAGAAATCGAACCACTCGTGAAACTGTTTAACGAGTGGTGTAAAAATAGCCAGACAGGAGAATCAGGACAATGGCTGGCGATGGATGGCAAAAGCATCAAATGTACTGTGACCAATCAGACTGACTCTAAGCAGAAGGTGCTGACTATCTAAGCTTTGGAGATGAGGAAGTAAAAGGGTGGCTTGAGGAGCTAAAGGCAGGAAAAAATCCCATTACCGAAGAGAAATTAGAGGAATGGCGACAACAGGCGAAAAGAGCTAGAGATTCTTAATGGTCATTCCTGCAATCAAAAGTAACCTGTAACTGCCCAGATCCCCGACTTTTTCTTTGCTATCAAAAGTGATTTGCAAATTCTCAAAAAAAGTCGGGGATCTTAATCTCTGGACTTCAGGTTTGGCGATAGGCGATCGCGCTACAAACTATAGAGGCAAAAGCTAAGCTTTACAATGATTTCCAAGCGTGAGGCAACCAAAAATGAGCAACTTCACTTCTACAGAAACCTGTTGCCACACCTTCGTGAATAGGTATAACTTACATATACTTGGCAGTGTAGCTGCGAGCGATCGCATCGCATCGCTCATTATCAGGATCTCCAGAATGTCCTTCTACCCAATGCCATCGAATATTTGCAGTATTGAGAGGATCGAGTTGTTGCCAAAACTCTTGATTCTTGACGGGCTTATTATCCTTAGTTTTCCAACCATTCTTTTTCCAACCCTTGATCCATTTGGTAATGCCATCTAGAACATATTTACTATCAGTGTAGAGATCGACAGGCGTGGATTGTTTATGGCTGGCGAGAAATTCTAGAGCTGCGATCGCTCCTTGTAGTTCCATTTGATTATTAGTAGTTTCACGAATACCGCCGCCCAGTTCTTTAGTACTACCATCAGAGAAATGAACAACTACACCCCAACCCCCAGGCCCTGGATTTTTGGAACAGGCTCCATCAGTGTGGATGCTGATGATTTTAGCTTCGGTTGAACTGGGGATTGGGAATTGGGCGTTAGGGATTGTTTTGGGTTGAGGAAAATTTATGGATTCTGGTGCTGATTCTAATTTTGTAGTTGCATTTTTAGAGGTGATTTGAGAACGCGATCGCACAATTTCCACAGCAACTGAACCTAAGAAATTTGGAATTGGCGGATGCTTGATGACCTTCACCTCGACCTGAGAGATTTTTGTGTCTTCGAGTAGGCTGTCAGCGATCGCCCCAACCAATCTCTCAATCAATTTAAATTTCTGCGTCTGAATTAAAGTCTCAATCTTGCGAATACAGGAAATATAGTTAACCGTATCTTCAATTTCATCGCTATGGGTAGATTGCTCAAAATCTACCCATAGGGTACCCTCCACCTCAAACCACTGCCCCAATACATTTTCTTCAGGAAGATATCCTACATATCCATAGGCTCTTACGCCTTTTAAATAAATTTTGCTTGTCATTTGGTTGATGCTAATTGAAAATAAACCAAAAACTCAAGTTCTTGGCTAGAAGCTAAAGTCTACTTTAGTGAACTACAGAATACTATTACAGAGTTTTGAGCCCAAACACAAATCAAAATATTTTTTGAAAGTGTTGCAAAGCAACACTTTCAAAAAATATTTTGATTTGTTTGATTGATGATTTCTGTAAGTTTGAGAGTGCGCCCCGAAGGGGCGCACTCTCACAACCTATTTAGGATTGCTATATGTTGATCAAGATTAGATTTTGTGCCATGTAATAAGTAGATAAGTAAACTCAAAACTTAGAAAGCTGTGCCGCCTGCGTTGCGGGCGGCATAGCTTCTGGTTTTAGGTTTTAATTATGGTGAGCTACTTATCAGTTACGAATAGTTAAGAATCGAAGTAACTAAGATCGCAATCTGAGTTCTGTTGCGTAAATTTAGCTGACTCAAAATATTGGTAATGTGATTTTTGACAGTTCTTGTGGATATATAAAGCTGATTAGCTATTTCATCATTATTTGCGCCAGTAGCGATTAATTTTACTATTTGTTGCTCTCTAGGAGTGAGTTTATCCCAATCAGTTGTAGATACTTCGGAAATCTCAGGAATTCGGGCAATTACTTTTCGACCTAAGTTTAAGTCTAAGTGCATATAGCCTCGATAGACAGCTTGAATTGCGAATGATAATTCTTCGGGAGACGTATTCTTTAAGATATATCCTGATGCTCCATATTTCAAAGCTTGTGAAACATATTCTTCTGTATCATCAACGGTGAGAATTAGAACTTTTGTTTCGGGGAAGCGATCGCAAATTTGTTTAGTGGCTTCCACTCCATCCATAAGAGGCATTTGGATATCCATGAGAACAACATCTGGCTGGAGGCTCTCTACTTGGGCGATCGCTAAGTTTCCATTTTCGGCTTCTCCAACAATTTCCAAAGAAGATTCATCGCCAAGAGAAATCTTCAGGGCGCGACGAATAAATGCATGATCATCAACAAGTAAAATGCGGATTGTCATGGGAATTACCTATGCTTTGGGCGATCGCCCTGCACTCAAGTACTCATACCAATTCACGAAAGTATTGCCACACTTTTGTGAATTACAAACCAAACCCAGTAAGGGTTTTTAAAGCACAAAATGGCGTAGCCATTTTGTGCTTTGGTATCAAATACGAGCTAAAAGCGCAAACCTGTTGAAACGGTTTAATTAGAAGTATTCTTCAGACTGCATCAGCAGACTTGAGCTTTTAACCAAGAGCTTGAGTTCTTGGTTTATTTGTGCAGATTGGTATTACCTTAAATTAGCTGTTTATATATTAACGAACAAGTAGCGATAGTCCCAATTTTGAATGGGACTAAAGTACTAGTAAATTCAGGACTTAGTCTTCATGTGCAATTTCTACCTCAGTTCTAGGATGAAAATGTAGAACTTAGAGGATTTCTTCGATGTCCAAAATTCTTGTTGTTGAAGATAGTAAGACTCAGAGGGAAATGATAGCTAATTTACTTCAAAACAATCAGTTTGAAGTTGTGACTGCTAAGAATGGGGTGGAAGCGATCGCCCAAGCTGAGGTGTTACATCCTGATCTCGCGATTTTAGATATTGTAATGCCTGAAATGAATGGCTATGAGCTTTGTCGGAAACTGAGAGACAATCCTGAAACTTGGAATATCAGCATCGTTATATGTTCGTCTAAATGTACCAAAGCTGATCGCCATTGGGGATATCGACAAGGGGCAAATGCTTATATTGGCAAGCCTTTTCTCCCAGATGAATTGATGAATACAGTAAGGACTTTATTGAGAATATCGTAGGGTTACTAGCAATTTTCATTATCTAAATCGGTTTTATAAAAGCCCGCCGTTGGCGGGCTTTATAGTGAGCAGAGTGGCGGAGCAAAGCTCCGCCACTCTGCTTTTGGGTTTTATGCCCTAAGCAAGGCTTGCATTGCTATAAGATAAGACTTACGCAGTAGCCCTACACTCAAAGGCGATGCCCAAAGCTCAAATGTAATCCACGAAAAGTAATAGAGATTAACGTGTCTGGGAATGTATCTATAGATTTGTCACAGGATTTGCCACAAGATTTATTAGAGTCGATCCAACGCACTCGCACGGCTACGATCGCCTTAGCGAAATTGCCGTCTGCTTCCAAAAATGCTGCTTTAGAAGCGATCGCAATTGCTCTAGAGCAACAAACTGAAATGATTTTGGTAGCTAATCAAAAGGATATCGCTGCGGCTAATGCGAACCAATTGTCCAGCGCCTTGATCGCCCGCCTCAAACTGGATGCCAATAAACTGAAGGGCATGATCGCAGGTGTGCGCGATGTAATTCGCCTTGAAGATCCCATTGGCGATCGCCAAATTCATCGTGAGCTAGATGCAGGCTTAGTATTAGAGCGTTTGTCTTGCCCATTGGGCGTAATCGGGGTAATTTTTGAAGCGCGTCCTGATGCTGTTACCCAAATTGCAGCGCTAGGTATTAAGTCAGGTAACGGCGTGATTCTCAAAGGTGGTAGTGAAGCAGTACATTCCTGTGAAGCGATCGCTTTGGTCATGTACAAAGCGTTAGAAGAGCTATTTACAAAACAGGGTGGCGTATCGCCAAATGTGGTGCAGCTATTGACCACCCGCGCCGAAACCTTGGCTATTTTAAAGATGGATAAACTGATCGATCTGATTATTCCTAGAGGTTCTAATCAGTTTGTGCGCTACATCCAAGACAATACGCATATTCCCGTTCTCGGTCATGCCGATGGAGTCTGCCATTTATATGTAGATGAGTCGGCGGATTTGGAAAAAGCTGTAGCGATCGCAGTCGATAGCAAAACCCAATATCCTGCGGCTTGTAATGCGATCGAGACGATGTTAGTACATAAAGCGATCGCCTCTAAATTCTTGCCTTTAGCTTTACCTGCTTTGCAAGAGCGTGGTGTAGAGCTACGTGGCTGCGATCGCTCTCTGGAAATCATGGCGATCAATCCTGCAAAAGCATCCGACTGGTCAACGGAATATTGTGATTTGATTTTGTCCATCAAAATTGTTGATTCTTTAGATGAGGCGATCACCCATATCACTATCTACGGCTCGAAACATACCGAAGCGATCGTCACCGAAAATCAAGCGATCGCCGAGATATTTATGAGCGATATCGATGCTGCTGGGGTATTTCACAACTGTTCAACCAGATTTGCTGACGGTTTCCGCTATGGCTTTGGTGCAGAAGTGGGCATTAGCACCAGCAAAATGCCGCCTCGTGGGCCAGTGGGTTTAGAAGGGCTAGTTACTTATAAGTATCGCCTTGTGGGTGATGGTCATATCGTGGCTAACTACACAGGTGCAAAGGCTAAAGCCTTTACCCATCGCGATTTATAGTGAAGGGCGGCGCAAAGCGCCGCCCTTCAAGCTATTTTCTCATTATGAAACCGATTTTGGTGTTTCCAGCGCCTTCGGCGCTAGAAACACCAAAATCGGTTTTTTGAAAGCCCGCCAACGGCGGGCTTTCAAAAAACCGATTTTTATAATGAGAATTGCTGTTTGAAACTAAAGGAGATTACGTGAGTCTTGTAGAGTATGGTACAATCGCGCCCAATTTCATTTTTTGCTACCTTCAGCTCAAGCATATGAGACTCCACACACAAAACACTCTTCGCAACGTTTCCCTTGGACTAGTATCTCTGTTGAGTATTAGCACCACTGCGATCAACGACTTTAGCGCCAACGCCCAGTCTTTCCCAAATGACTCCTTCCCAGTAGCGGTCCCCACCAATGCCAGCAGCACGCAGTACCTTGTCTATTTACCCAATGTGGCAAATGTACAACAAGCTAAAGTGTTAGCGCCCGACGCATTTGTCAGTCGCTTAGCCACAGGTGAGCAGGTGGTGCAACTAGGACGCTTCAATAACTTAAATCTTGCACAACGCCGTGCTGCTCAGTTTAGTCAAGCAGGGCTAAATCCCCAAATCCAAACTGTACAAAGTAAATTTGCAACTTTTCCTTCAGCGCCTGTAAGTTCGATCCCAGCTATTCCCAATCCACCCATTTCATCCGCGCCAATTCCTGTGGAATCGATTCCAACAGTACGGATAGATGAGCCATTACCCAACGTGCCTAACTCAGGGTTTCCTAGTAACAATGCGATCGAAATTGTGCGATCGCCTCAAGCGCTTCCCCCACAAAGTCAGTCTTTCCCGACTCAAAGTATTCCGCCGATCACCGCTCAAAATCCACCCTCTGGCACACAATTACGCTACTTCGTGATTATTCCCACGGGTTTAGTATCGGAGTTGCAACGAGTCCAAGCGATCGCACCTAATGCTCAATTACGCTCTTCCTATCGTGGCACTTATATCGAAGTGCAGGGCTATCCTGATCGCAGTAGTGCTGAGACTTTGAGCCAAACTATTCGTCGTCAAGGATTTGATAGTCGTGTTGCATTTTTCTAGCTTCAAGCAGCGCTCAGCGTATAGCCCCAAACCAAGAAGAATTTTGAAAGCGTTGCCTTGCGACGCTTTCAAAATTCTTCTTGGGGGTTTGTTACAGCAAGATTTGCGATAACAATGGGCTTAAGCCCATTGTCTGATGTGGTCTTATGAGTAAGTGCGCCCGCGCCAACTTTTGGGTTTGGTGAGTGCGGAAATCCAGATCCGCATTACGGCAAAGGGATCAGCTAGAGGAGATAGCCAAAACCAAAAGCCCACTTCGGTGTAACTAGTACGAATGCCAAATACTAGTAAGCAGCGAATAAATATGAGAAAGGCATTGAGCCAAAACCAGATATTCATCAGTAGCGATGGTACAGGTTGCCAAATTGACAGAGCCATTAGCAAAGGTATCGGTAAACCTTGAACAGACGTAAGTAAGAGGCAATCAGCAAAGGTTTGTGTTGGAGTTGAGGCATCCTTAAGATCAAGCGATCGCCCCCATTCGCGCCATGTTTCCGCCATTGATGTATACATTCGCACCTGCATCAATGCTGCCCCATCGAGAAAGCCCACCTTTGCGCCACGTTGGGCGGCGGCTCTTGCAAGGGTAACATCATCGCAAAATGAAGACTTGGCAAGTTCATAGCCATTTAGTTCGACCAGCTTGGCACGCTTGGATAAAAAACATTGACCATTTGCCATCACCCGATCTTCAGTAAATTGGGTGCGATCGCCTGTTGCTCCAAATCGAAAAATCAGGGTAATTAATAGGGCAGGTTGTAACCATTGTTCACCTGCGGTTTTGAGAATAAACTTCGGTGATAGGGAAACAATATCAAAATTGTCCTCAGTGGCTTGCTGCACAAAACTAGCTACTAGTCCCTTTTGCGGCAAGGTGTCAGCATCGATACCCAGCACCCATTCACTAGTTGGATCACTATGCAAAAATCCTGTATGTAAAGCCCAAGGACGACCCACCCAACCTTCGGGCAGAGGATCGTCGGTAATTAGTTTGAGGGGAATAGGAAACTCTTTTTGCAATTTCTGCACATATTCGGGTGTGCCATCCTGCGATCGGCTATCCACCACAATAATTTCTTTGGCAGCTTGATCTCGTAATCCTTCTAAACAAGTCGGTAAGCGATCGATCTCATTGAGTGTAGGGATGACTATCGAAACTTTAGGCGATTGCTTGGCTAATTCTTCGGTTGCTGGCTCAAGGGGAAGTAACGGTGATGTGCGATCGCGGGCTGTGCTAAGGCGTTTTAGTAGTACAAGTGTCGCGGGGACTTGTAAAAGCAAAAAAAATATCGGGAAACCTATCAAAAAAAGCGGATTATTCAACTTCGATGGAGATGCTTATATTCTAAAAACTTATCCTATCTTAAATTAACGTCAGTTCGATGAAAGCAAAAAATGGTAAGAATCGCTTAGCGATTCTTACCATTTTTTGCCATTAGCGTCGTACTTCGCACGACACTAATGGCGATATCGAACTCACGTTAAATTAAGCCGCGCATTCAAATTTACCCCAAGGAAGTTTTTAAAAGCGTTGCTTTGCAACGCTTTTAAAAACTTCCTTGGCTTGGATTTAAGTGCAAAGCGCTCTAATTTATGATTATTCTTCTAACAAACTTCTCAACATCCATGCAGTTTTTTCATGGACTTGCATCCGTTGAGTCAAGAGATCGGCTGTAGGTTCATCACTTGATTTTTCTGCGATCGGGAAAATGGAACGAGCAGTACGTGTTACCGCTTCTTGTCCTTCGACTAGCAACTTGATCATTTCTGTCGCTTTAGGAACTCCTTCAGTTTCAGGAATCGAAGTGAGTGTTGCATAGGCTGAATAGGTTCCAGGGGCAGGAATGCCAAGGGAGCGAATGCGTTCGGCAATGAGATCGACAGCGAGGGCAAGCTCTGTATATTGTGCTTCAAACATCAGGTGCAATGTATTAAACATTGGTCCTGTCACATTCCAGTGAAAATTATGGGTCTTGAGATAAAGGGTATAGGTATCAGCAAGCAATCGCGATAGTCCTTCAGCGATCGCAGTCCGATCTTCTTCAGAAATCCCAATATTAATCGAGCCAGATAGCTCTTTATCAGTTGACTTTTCCTTGTTTTTGCCCATTATAATTATCCTGATTATTACTTTCTGTATGTATTATATCAAATCTGAAAAAGATAGTTCAGAATGGCGGCGCAAAGCGCCGCCATTCTGAGAGATGGTTTGAGAAGTCTTCTATCTAGCATAAATTTATGCTTTCCCCCTTTAATCCCCTTTTATACCAAAACTCCTCAAACACGCTCTAAACTATCTTTTTGCAATCTGTCTAAATCGGATTTAATATTATAACTATCTTGAATATAGAAATCCTAAATAGGTTGTGTTGGTGCGCCCCTTCGGGGCGTACCAACACTCAAAATCTTACAACTCATTTAGGAGCGCTATAGGGCTTTTTAAGCAAGCGAGGTACAAAGGATTGTTTCCCCGCCGAAGGCGGGGAAACAATCCCGTACTTCACTAGACTGTGAACCGCTATATAGGCATAAGTAAACTAAAAATCTAGAAAGCTGTCCCGCTCGCGTAACGGGCGATACGGCTTCTGGCTTTAGGTTTTAATTATGGTCAGCTACTTAGCAGACATCCTTCATTTGTGAGAAAGGCAAGGGACTTAAGCCTCTTGTTATAAGCTTCTATTTTTCATGACTCATTTAGGATTACTGCTATAGTTACAAGCGTTTTGATGAAACGGGGGATAAGCGAGGAATAAAAGTATTTATTTGGTTTAACTTTATGCAAAAGCCTCAAATACCATTGAATGAAAGCGATCGCCAAGCAGCCCTTGAGAGATATAACATCCTCGATACATTGCCAGAGCAGGAATACGATGACTTGACGCAACTGGCTGCTAGTATCTGCGGCACACCGATCGCTTTGATATCGTTAATCGATCGCGATCGGCAATGGTTTAAGTCCTGTATTGGCGTTGATATATCAGAGACACCACGCGACATTTCCTTTTGCGCCCATGTAGTTGCCAACGAGACCATGTTGCTAGTAACCGATACACTTCAAGATCCTCGTTTTGTCAATAATCCCTTGGTGGTTGGTAATCCGCAAATTCGCTTTTATGCTGGTATACCCTTAAAAACTTCTGATAATTTCACATTAGGAACATTATGCGTCATCGATCTCCAGCCGCAGACCCTAACATCTATCCAAATTCAACAACTCGAAGCCCTTAGTCGTATAGTCATCAGCCAATTAGAGTTAAGACGCAACAATGAATCTTCAAAGCTCCTTGTGTCTGTACTTGAGTCATCAAAGAAAGTATCGATGCTCCAACAAGCGATTTTAGATAGCGTTAATTTGGCAATTATTGCCACTGACTTGCAAGGTACTATTCAATCCTTCAACTCAGAAGCAGAGTTGATGTTGGGATATAAAGCATCGGAGGTGATTGGCAAAATCCCTGTAATCTTCCATGACATTACAGAAATCAATGAACGATCGCAGCAATTATCAGTCGAATTAAAACAACCGATTGATGTTGGCTTTGAAGTGTTGACAGCTAAGGTAAAGTTGGGGGAAGTATTTGAGAAGGACTGGACTTATATTTGTAAGAATGGCGATCGCATTCCTGTCTTACTATCGATTACAGCCATTCGTAACGAGCAGAAAGAGATTACGGGATTTCTATGCGTTGCGAAAGATATTACTTCTCAAAAAGAAGCTGAAAAGGATCGGTTTCATCGTCAACAAACCGAAAAACTGGTAACTGCCCAAAATCAAATAGCACGAGTTCTTGGAGAATCTTCTAGCTTTAGTAGCGCTGCAATTCGCATCTTACGCATACTATGCGAACAATTATCTTGGGATATTGCAGAACTGTGGCTTACCAGTAGCTATCCTCACACTTTGAACCTCATGACAAGTTATACCAACCCCGCTATTAATGCAACAGAACTGATCCAAACTCATCAACTAATGTCAGTTAAGTATGGATCTGGGTTGATTGGTTCAGTTTGGGCTGAGGGATGTGCTAAGTGTGTGGAGATTGAGCAATATCCTAATTTCTATAAATCAGAAGCTGTTAAAAAATTAGGGCTCAACTATGCGTTAAGTTTTCCTGTCTGTGGCGAGAATGAGACCACTTTGGCTGTGGTTACGATGTTTAGCCGTCAATGCCAAAATCCCAGTCCTGAACTACTTAATGTAGTCACAGCGATCAGTAGACAGATCGGTCAATTCATGGAAAAGCGTAAGGTTGAAAGAGATTTACACAAACAGAACTGGCGATCGCTGTTGCTTTCCGATATTGCTTTGCGTATTCGGCAATCCTTAAACCTTACAGAAATACTTAATACTTCCGTTAGTGAGATCCGCAAATTAATTCGAGCTGATCGTGTCCTCATTTACCGATTTCATCCCGATTGGAGTGGATCTGTAGAAGTAGAATCAATCAATCCGAAATGGCGCTCCACACTGAATACTGATATTCAAGATACTTGCTTTCAATCAGGGCATTGGCAAGTCTATCAACAAGGACGAAAGGTGGCGATCGATCATATAGCTGAGTCGGATCTCAGTGAATGTCACAAGGGACTTTTGACCAGTTTCCAAGTGCAAGCAAATCTGGTTGTTCCCATTCTTGAGAATGAGCAGTTGTGGGGGCTACTGATCGCCCATCAATGTTCAGCACCAAGACATTGGGAATCCTTTGAGATTAGTCTCATGAGTCAGCTTGCCGATCAAATTGGAATCGCGATCGCTCAGTCAAGGCTGCTGGCTCAACAAAAAGAACAACTAAAACTCTTACAGGAGCAAAATATTGCTTTGGAAGCGGCTCGTTTAGAAGCAGAACAAGCTACATTAGCTAAGAGTTCGTTCTTGGCAACTATGAGTCATGAGATTCGCACCCCAATGAACGCCGTGATCGGGATGACAGGACTGTTACTGGATAGCGATCTTGATGCTCGTCAGAGGGACTTTGCCGACACTATCCGTTCTAGTGGCGATCATTTATTAAATTTAATTAATGAAATTCTGGATTTCTCTAAATTAGAAGCTGGTGAAATGCAATTAGAGAGTCTTGACTTTGACTTAGATATTATCATCGAAGAAATTACAGAAATTCTTGCTCCATCAGCTTATTTTAAAAATATTGAACTAGCTTCATTTATTCATCCTAATGTTCCTAAATGGTTGCGAGGCGATGTCAGTCGTTTACGCCAAGTTTTGCTAAATTTGGCTAACAATGCCATCAAGTTTACATCTAAAGGAGAAGTCGTAATTGAAGTTACACTGCAATCTGAGACTGATAGTGATGCTGTTTTAAAATTTGCGATTATTGATACTGGTATTGGTATTTCTCCATCAGTCCAAACAAAGTTGTTTCAGCCATTTACTCAAGTTGACACCTCAACAACTCGTCAATATGGGGGAACTGGACTCGGATTAGCGATATGCAAGCAAATTGTAGAGTTAATGGGGGGCGAAATCCATCTACAAAGTGAAGAGAATAAGGGTTCGACATTTTGGTTTATAGTTACCTTCCAGAAACAGAAAAACTGCCCTCGCAATGATGTGGGTGCTGAAATTTTAGAAGGGTTGAGAGTACTTGTAGTTGACGATAGTATTACTAATTGCAATATTCTTTACCATCAACTTAGTAGCTTTGGGATGCGTGTTGATACGATTCAGCAATCTAAGTTGACTTTAACTTATCTAGAAAGGGCGATCGCGGCAACTGATCCATATCAAATTGCCATTCTTGATAAGCAAATGCCTGAAATTGATGGTGAGCAACTGGGGAGACAAATTAAAAGCTCTACCAAACTCAAATATATCCACTTAGTGATGTTGACATCTCTCGATCAAAGTGGCGATGCTACTCGCATGATCGAGATTGGCTTTGCCGAGTATCTTCGCAAACCTGTCCGCAAGATGCGTCTTTTACATTGTTTAATTGAAAGCATCTCAGGGAATGCCAAAAAATCAGTTTTTGAGTCTCCCATTTATTCTTTATGTATTCCTTCTTCCGTCTTACCTTCTAATCTAAAGATTTTACTTGTAGAGGATAGTTTAGTTAATCAAAAGGTGGCAATCAATCAACTTCAAAGTTTAGGATATCAGACTGATATTGCGGCAAACGGGCAGGAGGTTTTAGAGCTATTCTCGCAAATTCATTACGATATTATTTTGATGGATTGTCAAATGCCGATCTTAGATGGTTATAGCACTAGCCGCCAAATTCGGGTCTTAGAAGCAGCAGAAGGTTATTCTGCTGCTAAGGTTATTATCATTGCGCTGACGGCTAACGCTATGGAAGAAGATCGCGAGCGCTGTTTAGCGTCAGGGATGGATGATTACCTAAGTAAACCTGTGCGTAAGGAAGATCTAGCCAAAAAACTATCTCATTGGGGACAAGTATTTGCTACTCGCATCTCAACTAAGTTAGATTCTACTGTGGAAGACTGTTTGTTAAATATCCATTCTGCCAGTAATCAAGAGCAAAGTGTCACCAATCCTGAATTGATTATAGAAATAGATTGGGAATATCTTGAGGAAATATCTAGCGGAAATAATGACTTTAAGCAAGAACTTTTACAGGCTTTTGTTAGCTCAATGCCTGAACATATAGAAGCACTAGAAATCGCCATATCTCAACAGGATTATGATAAGGTTGTGCATGAAGCACATTTTATCAAAGGTTCTAGTACTGCGATCGGTGTTACTGGTGTAGCTAAGCGAGCTAGCATATTGGAAGAAACTAGTAAAAAAGGGGAATTACCTCACAATGCCAAAATTCTTTTAGAACACATTATCATCGGTATAGAACAAATCCAAAATTTGAATAAGCGATAGCAATGTAAGTTTTGCTTAGGACATAAACCCTCAAAGATGAGTGGCAGCGATTCGTGCCGCAATTCATCTTTTGGGGTTTGCTTTGTCTTAGCTATCTTTTGCGCTGCTAAATCATTTTTGCTGCTATAGCGATCCTAAATGATTTGTAAGATTTAGAGGGTTGTGAGAGTGCGCCCCGAAGGGGCGCACTCTCACAACCCATATAGGATTGCTATATCTACAATTTAACGTGAGTTCGATATAGCCATTTGCGTCGTGCTTCGCACGCCGCAAATGGCAGAAAATGGTAAGAATCGCTTAGCGATTCTTACCATTTTTCGCTTTCGTCGTACTGACGTTACAATTTATATTGCCTTAAATTTAAGCAGCCAACCGATCGCCCCACCAGCGATGACTAACCAAGCCGAATTAATTTTAGGAAATTTAAGAAAGATTGCCAGACTCGCGATCGCTACAAGAATCGTCCAAATATCAATCAGAGTTCCACGACCTAATTCCCAAGCTACGGCTGCCATCAAACCAATGGAAGCTGCATTCACTCCATCAAGAAAACCTGCTGTCCAAGGGGATTTTCGTAATTTAGAGACAAAGGGATTAATCACAGGAACTAAAATAAAAGCTGGTAAAAAAATGCCAATCGTAGCAGCGATCGCACCCAAATTTCCAGCCAATAAATAACCGATAAATGTGGCGGTGGTTAATACGGGACCGGGGGTAAACTGCCCGATCGCCACCGCATCTAATAACTGTTGAGAAGTCAACCACTGATTGCGATCGACAAATTCCTGCTGAACAAAGGCTAGTAGCACATAGCCACTACCATAGAGAACTGAACCAATTTTTAGAAAGCTTAAAAATACAGCAGTCCAAGGTTTAGGCGCGATTTCGGTAGCAACGACGCTTAAAGGTAAAGGGAAAAAGGAAAAAGGAAAAAGAACGCTAGAGAGGGATTTAGGATTTTTAAGGAAGTTGAGGTTGCGAACTAGGGATACGGCAATACCTGCACCGATCATCAAAGCAATTTCGTTAACTCTGAGAAAATATAAAGCCAATACCAAAATTCCTGCACTCCAAGTTGCGGTATTTTTAAGCCCCGATCGCCCTAATTTCCATAATGCTTGGGTAACAATCGCGATAATTACGGGCTTAACTCCATATAGCAACCATCCAACCGTAGGAATAGTTTGATACTGGACATAAATAATTGCTAATCCCCATACCAATAACATCGCAGGAATAATAAAACTCGCTCCTGCGACGATCGCTCCTAACCATCCTCTTTGCTCTAGTCCTACATGAATTACTAACTCCGTCGAATTAGGTCCTGGGACTAAGTTACTGATACTCAATAAATCTAGTAATTTCTCACGACTCAACCATCGACGATTCTGCACCACTTCCAACTCGATTTGAGCAACATGGGCGGCTGGGCCTCCAAAAGCGATCGTGCCAAGCTTGGCAAAAACTAAAGCTAATTCGGATAATTTGGGCTTTGTCGATAACTGAGTTTTTTGCTCTTGATCATCTAACAAAGATTCTGGTTCTAGATCTTTTTTTGTATATTCGGGCATATTTTTTTTAAATTAGGTGCGACATACTTAATTAGATCAATTAGCAATAGAGTCTTTTTAGCTCAAAAAATTCATCTAATTGTTAACTCTGATGAGCATACACAAAGCCTTATACTTTTGGCAGGTATCCCAGAATACTAAAAAGCTTTTGCCTAACTTACAGATATGGTAGATCCGCTCAAATCACTGCAAATACAACAGTTACAGACTTCAGAAAATTCTGATCTAGAGTTATGTGGTCAATCAGAACCGATGTTTTATTATTTTGCTTACGGTTCCTGTATGTGTCCTGTGGATTTAAAGCGATCGCTTGGGGAGACAGCCCATCATTATGTTGTTGGTGTAGCGCGTTTAAGTGGGTACAGGCTTGGTTTTTATTATCGATCGCCCCATCGTGATTGTGGTTGCTTGGATATTGTCAAAGATCCTAATTCCTATGTGGAAGGTGTTTTATATTGCTTACCGATGCGTCTAAGCGATCAGCTTGATCTGCGTGAAGATGTATCAAGGGGTGGCTATCAGCACGAATTGATTACAGTTAGCGTTGGTCAAACGGTTTACACCAATGTCAGAACCTATAGCGTAGTCAATAAGCTGTCTCGCGAACTTGCGCCCAATGACTGGTATTCCAATGTCGTGTTACGAGGTGCTTCAACCTGTGGGCTAACCGAAAAATATTTTTGGCAATTGTTTTATCATATTTACCAATTGCAGTCATATCACAAACGTCAATACAGTTAACTAATTAGTGGTCGCGCTCCGCGATCACTAATAGTTAACTGGGTTTGCTTAATTGGTAATATTTCATAATTCTTAGTTCCACACTGCGTTTGTTATAGGTGCAGACGAGATCGCTTCCCACTTCCGAAAAGTAGCGGCTTGCCCCCAAAGCTTACCATCGCTGTCTACTACATTCCAGATAATAGCTTGATCGATATAAAAGCGATCGCCTGTACTGGCAATCCGAATCCCGCGATAATCACTAATATATCCCTGAGATTTTGCCTGTGATAACAGTTGTTCTCTTTCACTCCGTTCCATTGGCTCAGCCGTATATCTTGATGGTGTTGCGGTAAAAGTAGTCCAATCCATCTTCCATAAATCAAGTGCTTTTTGATTGCCATAGTTGAGAATTGGATCGATTTGAGTACCGTGGGAAACAACTACAAAATCGGCGTTAAATAACAAATTTGCAATTTCTTGTGGTGTTTGGTGATCGGTAATTGACATGAGAGGTCTGCCAGTCCAATGGTGAAAGCTATAGAGTAACAACTGAATATGTTGTAATAGTTCTCGTTTTAACCAAGGTGGCGATTGATTTGTATTCATAATTTGTCTTAGATTGGCTAAGTCAAATATATAGCAACGAACCACAAGAAAAAATTTGAAAGCGTTGCAAAGCAGCGTTTTCAAATTTTTTCTTGGTTTGGATTTAATCGCAAAGCGCAGTAAGATACCAATCCAGATTTTCCAGAATTAGAGCGAGTTTGAGAAGTTTTTACCCCCTCTAACTCCCCCTTTACAAGGGGGAGAATCTGAGTTTCCCCCCTTTGCAAGGGGGGATTAAGGGGGGGTAAAAGCAGAAATTTACGCTAAATAAGAGACTTCTCAAACACGCTCTTAATGGGGCGGCTTCGCCGCCCCATTAAGAGCGTGTTTTATTAAGCCTTAAGTTCCTAAGCTTGTGATTGGAGATAGTTTGGCAAACCCATCTGGGCAATTAGCTTTAGCTGTTTTTCCAACCAATAAGCATGATCTTGCTCTGTATCGACAAGTATTTTGAGTAAAATGTCACGACTTTGATAATCTTGCTCGTTCTCACACACCGCGATCGCCTCTCTGAGATCATCCATCACCTTGTATTCAAAGTCCAAATCATTCTTTAGCATTTCTGGAACAGTTTTCCCAATATTTATTCCATCTTGCTGGGACAGATCAGGAGTACCTTCCAAAAATAGAATTCTCTCTATCAACCAAGTTGAATGTTGGGTTTCATCCGCCATTTCATGATTGATGCGTTCATACAATTTGTTCAATCCCCAATCTGCGTAGATGCGTGAATGCGTAAAGTATTGATCTCTCGCTGCTAACTCACCTCTCAACAACTTAGACAACTGTTGTAAAACCTTCTCACTGCCTTTCATGATTTTCTCACTTATATTTTTTAAAGGAATCTTATAAATTGCGTTGGCAATCTATTCTTAAAAAGCTAAACCATCGACTGTAAGAAGTTAGGCAAGCCTGAGTTTTCAATCAACCAAATTTGGGACTCTAGCCAATCAACCTGCTCTTCAGTATCTTCAATTAGTTTGGCTAACAAATCACGACTTACATAATCTTGTTGAGTCTCACAAGTAACAACAGATGCTCTCAGTCCGTTCAAAATTTCATTGCATAGAGCCATGTCACAGTCTAGTAATTCAGGTATATTCTCACCAATCCGAAGAGTCCCTAAACTTTGTAAACTGGGCAATCCCTCAAGAAAAAGAACTCTTTCGATCAAAACATCGGCTTGCTTCATTGCCTTGATCGAATAGCGATATTCACGATCATTAAGCTGATTTAACCCCCAGTTTTTGCACATTCGGGCGTGAAGAAAATATTGGTTAATGGCTGTTAGTTGAGCTTTAAGTGCGTCGTTTAGCTGACGTTTTACGTCTAGATTTCCTTGCATAGGGGGTAATCCTAATTTTGTTCATTGTCATTATCCTATTTATTATACTAATCCAAAGTTAAAAATTTTCAGAGTGTAATGTTTATATGACTTGCACCCAAGGTAAAGCAGAGGCAATCTATGATAACTGTCTTTGCTTGCTGTCAAAATTATTCCAAATCTGAGGTTTTTGACTTGACGGATTTAACTTAGATAAGTGACAATAATGACAATAATTTTCAATAAAGTCGATTATTCTTATTACATGTTTTTTAAAAAGGATTAAAATAAAAAGATGTACATTTGTATTTGTAACGCAGTAACTGAGAAAGATATTCAAAAAGCGGTTAGCAAAGGAGCCTGCTCGATCGCCATGCTCTCAGAATTAACGCTGTTGGGTAAGGAATGTGGCTGCTGCACCGAAGAAGCTCATCGGGTTTTGAAGCAATGTTCGGGCAAACCTTCAAGAAGTGATCTTTTGGCGTGAAGCCATAGCGGCTATCAATGATCTAAAGTTTATTCCCAGTAGGATCTTGGAAACCTAGACAAGGATAGGTAGAAAAGGAATAGATTTTCTCTGGTTTTCTATAGTTTACAACGGGATATTTGAGCTTGCTCCCAATCAACGTCAAGCATAATCGCATTAGAAAAATCACAATTAACTAAAGAAGCTTTGTGAAATGAGGCTTTGGTTAGGTCTGCATACTGAAATTTTGTGCCTGTAGTTATACGTGCTGTATTGATTGTGAAACGGAATAAATACAAACTGCCAAAAATTTGTAATGGCTCGATCGCTAAAAATATTAATAGAGCAGTAAAAACATTAAACCTCAACGCACTTGCGATCGCATTAAATGCACCCGCAACGAGTATTTTGCTGAAGGTTGAGCCAAAGAAACCCGTCACAAAGGCTATGGCTAGGGAAATGACGATGGCTGTTAAAGTTCCTTTTCTACCTGAGAGCACAAAACTTGCCGTGAAAGCGATCGCAAAACTAACGGCAAACACGACGATCGCCACAATGGCAACCCAATAAACTGCTTCACGATTGACAAAGGCTAACCCAAAAATGAAAGCAATCACAAAACAGCTCAGCAATATGGTGGCAATCAGTGCCGTACCCGCAAACATTAGTGCCATCACAAATGAGACAATCCCTGCGATCGCTGTTTGACGTTGGCTCGTACCAGTCCGCACATTAGCAAAATTAGCCGCTTTAAGTTGAGAGCGATAAAAGTTGCATCCGCGAATATCCGCGCCGCTAAAGTCAGCACCGACGAGATTTTTACTCTTAAATGAGCGATCGCGCAAATCTTGATTTGCAAAGTTAAGACTTTGACCCATAGCGCCTGTTATATGCTAATAAAGTTAGATAGGCGCTTTGCACCTCTCTAATCCTATGAATTTTAATGTGAATTCGATATAGCCATTTGCGCCGCGCTTCTCGCGGCGCAAATGGCGCAAAATGGTAAAAATCGCTCTGCGATTTTTACCATTTTGCGCGTTCGTCGAATTGACGTAATTTTAAGTCAATTCGCCCAAGGTTGGCTTAGAAATATGTGGTAGTCCCCAGCCTAACTTTTCGCGTAAGACCTTAAAGAACTCACCTTTCTGCAAGCGGATAAACCTTGCAGGGTATTGCGATCGCTCTACTTCAACCCGATAGTCTGGATAGACATAACACCCCGCATTACCATCCACAACTAACACTAAACGATGACGATTAGCAGGTGTGACGATCGCTTTTTCGGTATTGGCAAAGACTAAAGCCCGTGAAGCCATTGAATGGGCGCAAATGGGAATAAGCTGAAATACGGGAATGCCTGGCTCGATCACGGGGCCACCTGCGGAGAGGGCATAGGCAGTTGAGCCTGTAGGTGTGGAAATAATCACTCCATCGGCGGCAATATCGACGGGTAGGTGATGACCAATCTGCACCTCAAAATGACACATACTAGTCAAGGGTTCGCGATGCAGTACCATTTCGTTTAGTGATAGGGCTTCCCAGAGCAGACCTTGGCTATCGTAAACACGCACCGTCATCATCGATCGCTGCTCAACTACATATTGCCCTTCGACGACTTGGGCGATCGCTTCTTCCCAGTCGGTTAAGTAGGTTTCGGTTAAAAAACCCATATGCCCTGTGTTGACATTTAATACTGGCAAACCAAGTGGGGCAATTTGCCGACAGGCGGATAGTACTGTGCCATCGCCGCCCAAAGACACTACAAACATGATCTCGCGATCGAATCCTAATGGCACTAAACTCTCAATCAAGGTGTGACAAACAGGAGCATCTGGCTTGCCATAGCCCAAAATGCCGCCATTTCCCGTCGCCATAACAGTCTGGATACCGCGCTTTTCTAGCCACAACTTCATATCTAGAGCTACACGCTTAGCGACAGGTTTTGAGTCGTTGTATATAATTCCGACTTTTGGCACGCTCAATGACTACCTAGATTATTTCAAAAATTTTTGTCAGTTTTGTAATTATAGCCTTTAGCTCTTGGCTTTTAGCTTGTAATAAGTTGTTGAAATATTAAAGTTTTTCAGGGTTTATTCAGTAATTTCCATTGACTGCTAGAAGTTAGAGCAAAACCCAAATAAAAGAAGGCGGCGCAAAGCGCCGCCTTCTTTTATTTGGGTAGCCACCTGTATCAGGACAAATCAAAACCCAAATAGTGTGAGGCGGCGCTTTGCGCCGCCTCACACTATTTGGGTTTTATGTCCTAAGCAAGACTTGTATTGCTGTAGGTTTAACTTTTAGTCTGTCAATTTTGATAGTGCATCTCTAAACTCATCATCTTCTAATTCTGTGATTTCATACTGAGGTTCAGAAGGGAAGAAGTTACCGAGTGCTTTTTGCAATGCGGAATCTATGGTCATCGCTGGCATAAATTGCTCACCGATCGCTATTCTCAGCATTTCGCTGTTGTGATAGAAGTATTCTTGCAGTAGTGGAATGATGCGGTGATACCAAGTAAATCGCAAGGATTCGATATTATCAACATTCATGAAGTAGCTATGCCCAATTTGGTAATCGCGTCCGATGAGGAGGGTGATGCGTTGGTTGAGTTGGATGAGCAATTGATCTAGTCTGATGCCCTCGATAATTTTCTCTTTGAGTAGTTCGGGATCGGGTTTAAGTTCAATAAAGGTAAATCGGCGGCGGAGGGCAATGTCTAGTAGGGCGATCGAGCGATCGCTTGTATTCATTGTTCCTAATATATATAGATTTTTCGGTACGCCAAATTCTTCTTGGGAGTAAGGCAAGGTAACTTTTAATTCGTTAGGCGCTCCAATCCTTTTATCATCTTCAATTAGCGTAATTAATTCACCAAAAACTTTAGCAATATTTGCTCTGTTGATTTCATCAATAATAATCAAATATTTATTGTCAGGATCTAATTCTGCCTGTCTACAAATCTGTTTGAATACCCCATCAACAACTCTATAACTAACTTCATCTAATTCATTAGTTAAGGGTTTAATTCCTTCTACAAATTCTTCGTAGGCAAATGATTGATGGAAGGTCACAAATCTGAAATATTTTGATATATCCGATTTAATAATGGTTGAACCTTGTAATTCCTTTAATTGTTTAGCTAGGTTTTCTTCAACATATTCCTTGCCTAAATCAGTGAGAGACCAAAATCCGTCTCGATCTTTCCCAAATAGATATGGTAATTGACGTTTTGCTATTTTTACTGTTTCAATACTTGGATCTGTATGTATTTGAAGCGCATAGTGAATAGTATTGCTAAGTTTTTCAGTCTTAGTTGTACTCCAATAAAGCTGTATTAAGTCATTGCCAACTAATTCTGTAACCTTAAATAAACTTTTAGATTGAAAATTGGCATATATAGCTAATGCGATCGCATCATGCCAAGTTAAACCTTTGATTGCATCAAGTTTACGTTGCTCTGGAGTTATAGGAGATTGTAATTGCTTAGATAAAAATAATTTTGCAAATTGGCTAACTGTATAGGTTTTACCTGTACCTGGCGATCCATAAAGAATTATATTTTTAGTTGTTTGAGAAACTTTAAGCAAGTTCTGAGTTGTTTTTGAATTTGATAATGTCACTGTTTTAGCTTCTACTTCTATATCAACATCAGCAATATCTTGTTCTCCTTGTGGCAATAAGTGATACAAAAAATACATCATTTGTACTGTATCAAAACTATGAAATTCATTCTGGCTTTTTAAAAATTCTAAAAGCTGTCTATTTTTTGCGTGTAAACCTTCTTTGGGGATTTGATTAAAATATTTTAGAAAATTATCCAGATGCGTTGGATTAGAAATAGGCAAAAAATCATCTGGGAAATATAAAGAAAGAGGCTTAGCCCGAACCGAGTTTCTGTTCTTTCCTAATCCTTTATCTCCAATTTTATCCAGATCATCAAAATGTTTTAATTTAGCAGAATTAATGAGTTCTATTAATCCATCTTTGATTTTTTGAAAAGCCGACTCTTCATTGTCAGCCTGAAGTATTTGATTCCATTCCCATTTTCCGTATTTAGCGCTCCAAGCAATACCAAACTTAGCTGAACTACCACCGCTAATACTTCCCAATTTTTTTGTTCTAAACTCAATCCAATGACAAAAAGTACTACCAATTTCGCGATCGTGCTTCCCCGCAGCATATTGATCGAGAGTCATTTCTGGTAATTTGTCTATAGGAAAACTTTTAACAAACTCTTCTCTTAGTTGTTTCAAATCATCAGACATCACTTTAGGATTTTTTTGTAGCCATTCCTGAAGTGTAATGCGCCAATCTTGATTAGGACTCATACATTTTCTTGATATATAAAATTATCCTCAAACCCTTTACTAGCTTATCATGCTCTTTTAGAATCTACCCTCTTACATTAACAACTCATGCTAATCCTACTAGAGTAAAATCAAAGCATACAAATCAAAGCATACAAAAAGTCTAAACTTATGACTCAAGTTGTCACCCTAGAGCAAGTCTTAAAACTAGCCAAGCAACTTTCGCTTGTAGATAAAATTAACTTAATCGAAAAAGTAACCCCTGAAATTAAGCGTGAACTGAATATAAAACCTAAGCCTCGTAGGTCTTTGCGTGGTTTGTGGCGGGGCGCTAACATCAGCGATAACGACATAGCCGAAGTCAGAAAAGAAATGTCAACAAACTTTCCCCGTGAGAGTGTTTGATGAGCAACGCAGTAACTGATACCCATGCCTTAATTTGGTATTTAGAAGACAACCCCAAATTGAGTAATGCGGCTAACGAAGTTTTTGAACAATGCGATCGCGGTGAGATAGTAGACATCATCGGAAATAACAAAAGAAGTAGCTAAAATAGTCTCATTCCAGAAAATTGCAAGTCAAAAATGCTTTCATATACCAAACTAAAAAATAAACCTCGGATTTTACAGAGTTTGACAGGAATGAGTTTGGCAGAGTTCGAGGCTTTAGTCCCGAGCTTCGAGAAAGCATGGCAAGACTACATATATAAGTACTTCATTGAAGCTAGTGAAAGAAAACGAGAGTATGGGGGAGGACGAAAGGCAGAACTGCAAGAAATTAGGGACAAAATGTTATTTATTTTGTTTTACTTTCGGCAATATCCGACTCAAGAAGTGCAGGGATTTTTATTTGGGATAGGACAACCACAGGCAAACCTATGGGTGCATCGGTTAACAGTCATATTAAATCAAGCTTTAGGTAAAGAACAACATTTGCCCGAGCGGAAAGCGAGCAAGTTAGAGCAAGTATTAGCAAATTGCCCAGAATTGGAGTTTGTGATTGATGGTACAGAACGACGCATCAATCGACCTCAAGATAAAGTCAAAAGGGACGAACACTACAGTGGCAAGAAAAAAACGACAACGGTGAAGAACAATATCATCACCGAACGGATGGCAGGGGGCAAAGTCATATACCTCAGTGAAACTGTTGAGGGCAAACGCCACGACAAGAAACTTGCCGATGACGAGGGACATGAGTTTCCCGATGGGAGTAAGTTATGGCAAGACACAGGATACCAAGGTTATAAGCCAGATGGGGTAACTATTTTGCAACCGAAAAAGAAACCTCGTGGTGGAGAGTTAACCGATGAGGAAAAAGAAAGTAATCGAGAGATTTCTAAACAAAGAATTGTAGTAGAACATCACATTGGTGGTGTGAAAAGATCACGCATTGTCCATGATACTTTTAGAAATCGAAAAGAGAATTATGTTGACGTTGTTATGGAAACTTCTTGTGGATTACACAATTTCAGGGTTACGATGAGACATGGGAAGGTTGCTTAACTTTAGCGTAACAATGGGGCAATATGAGAGTGTCTTGTCTCCTCTTTATTTCCGATGAAGTCTAGTGATTTACATTCCAACAATTTGTTTAGTTGAGATTGTTTATCTTCAAGAAAAAGTCCGCATTTCTAGCGACTTTAAAAATCAATTAGATGAGGTTCTAGCAGTTGGCGATACTGGATTAGTTCTATTTGATTTAACATCTGAAGTAGTTGATGCTTTAGCGAAAATCCCTAAACAGGCAGTTCCTGATTTACCTGATAGAGTTATAGCAGCTACGGCTTCTCATCTTGGTTTACCTCTCATTAGCCGAGATCACCGAATGCCTCTTGTTGGCATTCCATTGATTTGGTGATGACTATTCTTATAAATATTTCTCCTGAGAATCCTCATCAAGCAGCAACTTTAGACTCAAAAGAGACTCCTTTTACTACTAAACGATAACGCTCTTCATCAGCCTCTAACCTCAACAAGTCCTGATGACTTTCACAGTAACGAATAACTTCATCAATTGCTTCTAAAGGCAAATCCCAATTATCAGCAGCCTCTTCAACTGACATTTCATTAGCTATCATGTCTTGCCAAATAGTCGAAGCAAGTAGTTTTTGTCCTTTCACATATAACTGTTTTCGCCAAGGATGATTTCGTTTTGCTAAATATTGCCAATCATCAACCTCAACCTGATTTTGTGCTAGTTGCAAAATAGCCGCCGCCCTCTCAGCGTCTTCATTTTCTACACGAGAGACAAAACCTAATAACTCTTGATGCTCTGCTTCCGTAATATCACCACTTTCATTTTGTTCACGCAAATAATCAAGCCTAGCTTGGTCATCTGGCAAAAGTCGCCGACCGATAACTTGCAATAACAACTCTTCAGACTTGGAAGATATTAAAGGCTGAGACTGCCTAGTTTGCCTAAGCAAATTATTTAATAAGTCAATCACCTCACTAAGGGATTCATCAGGTAACTGCTCAACTAACTGCATAACTTTTTGGCGATCGCTTGTTGATATTGCCATTTCATACTCCTTGACTATCTGCAAAAAGTCCTCTTAATCTCTCTAATAGCTTATCACGCTCTCCCTGCTTGCTCAAATCACCACAAAGATCAATCGTCGCCGCCGTAATCGTCCTACCTTCTATATCAAATCTAGCACTAAGCTCTGTCATCCCCTCGACCTGCGGATAAATTAGCAACACATTTGCACATTTGTAGCGTTGAGCATAGGCATACATTTGATAGAAATCCGCCTGTGAAACCCCCAACTTGCGATCGCCTTCTTTCAATCTCTTATACTTCGTATCCATAATCAAAGGGAATCCGCCCTTTTGACGCATCACCAAATCGGGCTTGAGTTGAAATACTTGCTGATTACTACTATTCTTTGCTAGATAACGCACTGCACCCAAAGACTGTGGTAATAATTCACAATCCTGTAACTGAGTTGGTAAAATCTCTTGACGATGGCGAGATATGAAACTAATCACGAACTCCTCAAACAGCTTATTCATATCCAACGCAAAGGCAAAAGTCTGGAAATTGCCACTAGATAATTGCAAACTCTCATTCTCTAGAAATAAACGCGCCAAATTTAAAAGCGGCTCAAAGCGTTGATTTAAGCGCGTAATCGGAATTAATCGCAAATCTTCAACATTCACCTTTGACAATAAAGTTACTTCTTCCATCCATTGCTGCAACTCATGCAACATTTGCCGATTATGGAAATTGCGCGTTAACTGATACAGTCGCTCTACTACATAGCGCAAAACCCGATTCAGTTGATTATCCGCCGTGAATTCATCAAACGTCACCGCAAATAAATGCTTGCGTTCAGGACGGCGTAGCTGCTCCGTTAAGTTCCACTTCCCTTTGAGAACTGGTAAAGTATCACTCACAGATTGATAATTCCGAAAAGCGCCCCTTTGCCATTCTTCCAGAAGATTCATTGAAAATAATCTTGTCAAAATCTCAAACCAATCGAGATCCTTTTGACATAGAGAAGCCAGAGAATATTGCTTGACATTCAGTTGATGAGTGTATTCCAGCATATACAGCAAATTTCGCACCGCTTCTTGTTTTGGTGTTGTTGCATCAAAACGGTACATTTTCGGCAAAACCTCGACTGTGCGATCGCCTAATCGAAACACACCCACATATTGCCGCGCTTTTAGCTCCAACTTACCCTTTTGGATAGTCAAGTCAAATAAGCGATCGCCTAGGATTTTTTCTAACTTAGCGATCGCCTTTTGTTCTTGCTCTGTGCAATCAAACCCTGAGCTAACCTCGTACTCAAACAATGACCAATCCATAGTGGTTAGAGCTTCGCTATAAAATAAAGAACCTTTTGATGGCGCGGCGAAGCCGCACCATTAAAAATCTATCCTTATGGCAACTTGGTAAGGCTATCTGATTTTGATTCCTTCGCTTCTTTATTTTGATTCCAAAGCAACATTCCTAATACGCCATCGAGCAACCCGCCGCCGCGATCGCCACCATTGACAGCCACATCTGGCACAACCCGCACATTGCGATCGCCGATCGTTTGCATTAATTGTAACGCTACATAGGAGTTACCTCCAAGGGCATCAACCCCAGCGCGATAGGCATCGGCTTTTGCTTCACCAATAACGCGGATAGCTTCAGCTTCACCACTTGCCTCTTTGACATTGGCATTAGCTTGCAATTCAGCAATACGAACACCCTGCTCAGCAGTGACGATTTCTCTTTGAATATCGGCAAGGGAAGTTTCACGTACAAGCTCTTGACGTTGAGTTTGAGAAACTCGCTGTACTTCATAGGTTTTACGCTGCTCTTCGGCAATTTTGCGATCGGTAAGCGTTTCCATCAAGGTTTCAGGTGGTTCAATTTGACCAAGTAAAGTGTCAACGGCTTGCACATCATAGGCTTCCATGGCATTACGAATAAAGTCGGCAGCTTCTGCTTGGCGATCGCTACGTGCAATCAAAAAGTCTAGGACAGTATAAGCTTGTGCGGAATTACGGAAGTAATTGCCGACAGTCGGACGCAGCACATGATCGACAAGATTTTGCATACATCCAACTCGCGAAATTACCCTTGGGGCATTTAGCGAACCAACATGAATGATCTGCGCTACTTCTAAATTAAAAGCAAAACCATCAACAGAACGTACATTTAAAGCACTGAGTTTAGCATCATAGCCATGTTGTTCAACTTGAGCGCTAAAATTCAACACAATATTTGTGGTGGGAACTAGTTCCACTCGCATAATTTGGGTATTCAATGGATGTTTTCCAGGGTAAAGCGGCTCAATCCATACGCCCTTATCACCCACATTCACTAAATGCCCATGGGTAAATAGAGCGCCACTGACATCATTTTCCGAACCACCCACAAAGGAAATTACTACGCCCACATAGCCGATGGGAATATCGGTCATTTTCACCTGTTCTACTTGGACAAACCAAGGGTTTAAATTCCATGAACCCGATAGAATCACCTGCTCCTGCAATCCCCGACGACCGCCGCCATTGATAAATAACTGCGCGTTTTGGAAATTGTCATGTTCAGGAATAATCGCCCCTGCGATCGCCCCTGCTTCAATGGGAATACCATCTAAAGTCGTGACGATCCCAACTTTTTCTGTGGCAACGGAATACAGCCTTAACTCCGCAGGAGACATGCCATTTTGCGCAGCATTTGCAGAAGAGACAATCGTAAATAGAGCCGTATTTACGCGATAGGTTCCTGCGGTCAAAATGCCTAGTTGCCGTCCTTTTTCACCACCTGCTAATAGGAATTCTCTCGCATTTTGGAAGTTGTCACAGGGTACGGTTTTACCAAGAATGCGATCGGGGGGAATTGATTTGCCATCGTTCGCAATAATTAAGCCAATTTCGCCTTGGGGAATCACGACTACGGATTCCTTACGAACGCTATATTGCCAAGGATAAAAGCCAAAGTGCCATCCTGGGGCGAGGGTATCAGCTTGATAACCAGCTTCGCCATTAAGAGCAACAAGTTGCCCTGAGGGTAAGTCTCCCTTGAGTGAAAATTTCTTGACGACGATGCCAACTTCTCTCTCTCCAATCACGATCAGTCCTAAAATCCAACCCATCTGGGGCAGAAAGATAAATACCACCACTACGCCGCCAATTACCCATACCCATATGGGGAAATTGAGATTACCCACTTGCATAACCTGAACGGGTCGCGTTTGAGTTGTATCTTTTTGCGAAATTTGTTGGGCGATCGCCGATCCATTACTACTGATAATAGGTAATGTAACAGTACCTAGCATGGCGATCGCTGCACCAGAAACCAGCGATCGCTGCCAAAACTTCTTGCTAAAGCCTTGAAAAACATCCTGAATATCAATTAATTTTTTCACGCGTAATACCCCGCTTTCAGAATTACTGCTAATCTAGCGCAATTGTTATGAAATCCTTAATATTCAATAAAAAAATTAACAACCAGACTATCAAGTAGCTCACCATAATTAAAACCTAGAAAGCTGTCCCGCCCGCTATGCGGGCGGGACAGCTTTCTAGGTTTTTAGTTTACTTATGCCTAGCACTTTAAGAACTAGTTAAGGTGACACTCTGTGTCACCTTAACTAGTTCTTAAAGAGAGTTCCAACGTTCGGCAGCAGAAGCGATCGCTTTATCGCTAGATTTCTCCTTGAGCATCGCCAGTTGTAACTCTTCGTAAATAATCTTGCGAAGCTTTTCAATGTCTTTCGCAGGAGGGATTAAGACTTCAGATTGTGGAAGTTGTGAGGCACTGATTACTCTGGCGCGATCAAGGATAGATGCATCTTTGGCGGCTTCCGTGAAATAGCGATCGCTAGAACTCTTAATTGTGGAAGGTAAGAGATTCTCTACTTTGGTAAAAGCAAGCTGATTTTCAGCATTGGTTAAATAGAGGGCGAATTTTACAGCTAGCTCTTGATTAGTAGATGTCGTCGGCACAGCGACATTCATCACTGCGGCGCTCTTTTTACCCGTTGAGCCAGTAATTTGTGAGCCAATATCGGTTGTTTTAGCAGTTTCGGGTGCATTTTTAGCTACAGCTTGCAAAAACTGCGGGCCAGTTAATAAAATTGCCAATTCACCCGCCTGATAAAGTTCTACGGCTTTGCGATGTCCTTCGGTTAAGATTTCACGGGGAATTAGTTGCTTCTCAAATAGATTTACCCAATAGTCAAAGGCTGCTTTGCCAGCAGGATCATTAAAAGCAGCCTTGCCATTTGGATCGAGCAACTTCATGCCCATCTGTACCATCGCTTCTAAAACCTGCCCCCCATCCATTGTCAGCATGAAAGCATATTTACCAGTTTTTGCTTTAATCTGTTCGGAAACCTTAGTAAGTTCTTCAAAAGTTTTAGGTGGTTTTGCAGGATCTAAGCCAGCTTTTTCAAATAGAGAACGGTTGTAAATAGTGATGTCAGTGGCTACATACCAAGGCAATCCAAAGGTGACGTTATCCAGTTGATTCGCTTTCCAAATATTCGGGAAGTAACTAGCCTTATCAGCATCAGATATCGCCTTACCCATATCTACAAGTGCTTTTTTCTCCGCTAGTTTCGATGCAAATTGAGGGTTTAGATTCACGACATCGGGAGCAGTTTTTGCCGCGACAGAACTCAAGATCTTAGTTTCCATCTCTCCCCAAGGAATATCCACCCATTCCACTTCCGCCATTGGATTTTCTTTTACAAATCCTGCAATTAAATCCGTCATATATTTGTCAAACTGCGGTTTTAATTGCATTGTCCAAAAAATGATTTTGCTTTTACCTGAAGAGGTTGTGGATTGAGTGGTTTGCGCTCCACAGGCTCCAAGTAAAAACAGGGTGGAGAGTCCGATGAATTTGCGGCGATTGAGGTTTGAGAAGAGATTAGGTGTCATATCAAAATTACTAACTTAAGTTTGATTATAGAGCAAAGTAGAAAGCTGTCTGGTTTTTGCTTTTAAAACCATTACAGGCTGTCCCGCCCGCTACGTGGGCGGGACAGATTATACCTTGCTACTTAACGTGAATTCGATAAAGCCATTTGCGGCGTGCGAAGCACGCCGCAAATGGCGAAAAATGGCAAGAATCGCCTAGCGATTCTTGCCATTTTTCGCTTTCGTCGAACTGAAGTCTACTTACATTGATTACAATTAGTGAGAAACCGATCTAATAAGTGTTTCTGTGCGCCGAAATGGAGGTGGACATAGGAAGCATGAACTTGATATTTTTGCCATCCTTCCGATGGATACTGTAAATGCGAGTCATAACCTTGCAAAGAATATAAGGAACGATCGCTTAATTCGGTTAAAGATGAACGATGAAACTCATGTCCCCAAATCCGATCACCTTTATCAACCAATGAACTATTTTGCAAAGCGATCGCCTGACGATATCCAAGAGTTAAGCGCTTACCCATTTTTGCTGCTGTCGGGAAAATATTCACCATTGGGAATGACTGTTCCTGAAAATCAATGATGCGATCGCATAGATACATGAGTCCTCCACATTCGGCGTAGGTAGGAATTCCTGAGGTGATTGCTTTGTGAACGGATGATCTAGCGGTTTTATTTTCGGCTAATTCGCGGGCAAATACTTCAGGAAAGCCCCCACCAAAGTACAAACCTTGGATATTTTCAGGTAAAGCATGATCGCGAATTGGACTCCAAGGGACTAACTCAGCACCCATTTCTCTAAACAAATCGAGGTTGTCAGCATAGTAAAAACTGAAGGCGCGATCTTGGGCGATCGCAATGCGAAGCCCCTCACCCCCAGCCCCTCTCCCCAAGGGAGAGGGGAGTAATATTTCTTGCTCCCCCTCTCCTGCGGGAGAGGGGGCTGGTGGGTGAGGGCATGCCATCAATGGCAATAATTTCTCCCAATCAAAGCAGGTCTCGCCTAAATGAGCCAACCGCTCAATAATTCCATCAAGATCAGACATTTCCGCAGTGGGAACTAGTCCTAGATGGCGATCGGGAATTGAGATATCATCTTGACGACGGAGAACACCTAGGATTGGCAAATTTAATGGTTCTAGAGCTTGGGTTAATAACTCTAAATGGCGATCGCTACCAACGCGATTAAGCACAACGCCTGCAATGTGAATACGTGGATCGAAGGTGCGATATCCATGCGCGATCGCCGCAATTGAACGAGAAGTACTAGCACAATTAAGAATTAGGACTACTGGCGCATTTAGTAGCCTTGCAATGTGAGCAGTGCTAGCCGTATCATCTTTCCCTGTTGCCCCATCAAATAGCCCCATCACCCCTTCGATGAGTGCATATTCAGCATTCTGGCGATGTTTCGCAAAACATTCCTTTACGTACACTTCCGAAGTAAGAACAGGATCGAGATTACGACATGGTAGCCCCGTGATGTAGGAATGGAACATGGGATCGATGTAATCGGGTCCCACCTTAAAAGATTGCACTGGAGATTTAGCAGATGGCGATCGCGCATTCATTGCTGCTAGTAGTGCCAAAGTTACGGTGGTCTTGCCGACACCACTACGCTCACCTGCGATAATAATTGCCATTTTTGATAGATCGTGTTTTTGGTAGTGAAGGCAACGAAAGCACAAAATGGCTACGCCATTTTGTGCTTTCGTATTATGGGATAAATGGAATAAACTGTTTTAGGAATTTCCGAAGCTTTAATAGACCGATGACTTCGCGCACCTTTGGTGAGACTAAATCTTCAGGTGGTATACCGTCGAGCGATCGCAGTTTTTCCATGAGTTCAGTATATTCGGCGGCGGAGAGTTGTTTGCCATCGATCGGCGATCGCGCATCGGTATAGATCTCTGCACGCAAAACTTCTTCGGGTGTATCTTCCTGCACAAATGGTTTTGACTGGGTTTCGGCAAAACTGAGCATTGGCATCATTGTCAGGGTTGAGATCTGGAAACTGAAGAAAGTAGCGATCGCTAATCTGTGATTTCTGCTTTGCAGTGATAAATTTTGGCGTTGCGAAGCTTGGCAACTTTTAGCGCCCCAATCTATTTGGTACATCTTCACAGCCTCCTGGGATAGTTTTACGAGATTTTTTTCCACACCATGCACAGAGATATTGACGTGTTTCTTCGGATAAATCGATCGCCTTGCTAAAGTCCGCATCTTCCACTACTACACCCGTATATTCCCCTGTCTCGAAATTTGGGAGATGTTGGCGATCGCGGGGAGAAGCAGTTTCTAGCTTGCCATAAAATAGCCTTACTCGACTTAGATCCGTATTACGTAAATTTGCCTTAGCCAAGATCGCTCCCACGAGGTTTGCACCCGTAAGATCGCAGTTTACAAAATTTGTCTTAATCAAATTCGCGCCGCTTAAATCCGCATTTCGCAAGTCCGTATTACAAACATCACGACCTGCTAGCATCATTCCCAAATTAACTACGCGCACTCCATTAGCTAAGTCCACCACATAGCCACCAGTTCCATCCAGAATCGGACGACCGAGTAAGCCATCACGTTTGAGTGGAGTTAAAAGATTGGCACTGGACAAGAATCGAATAATTTTGGCACGTCCGTCAGCATCACATCCCCCCAGCAATGCTGCGGTTCTGGCTTGAGCGATCGCTCTTTCTAAAGGCCAGTCTTCCAATTGTCCCTGTGGATCAAGAACGAGATCGGAAATCCCCTGAAAATAAGAATCAATGGTTTGCTGTTGGGTAATGACATTTTGCTGCCCCGTCAAACTTTCCGAAATTTCATTTTGTCGCCAAGCCACCCACACCGCCAAAATCGCAATTAAAATCTGTCCTACCGCTCCTAAAGCCTCCCATTTCAGGCTGTCAAACCATCTCGTAAAAGCGCTATCAAACGCAGTGACATGGGCTGTCATTAATATCGCAACTCCACCGAGAATAATTGAGATGGTAATATCCCAGCGTTTTCCTAGTGGCGATTGGGCGATCGCCGATAGAAATGGTGGCAAGAGAATTGGCAAGATAATCGTCGAGATGATAGCAAGCCCTATGTACACTAGTTCATCGCGGTCTAGATACATAGCGATTAGCGACACAATCGAAACGATTGAGGCGATGACTAAGAAAAATACTTTAATTCGAGAATTTGATGGAGCCAATCTAGTTAATTCTGTTGGATTTACTGAGAATTAGGGCGAAAGCTATATTTGATGCATGTGAGCTGATCCTATTCAACAACAAGACGCGAAACCGAAAGGGTGTCACACAGCTTGTTGATTTGATTGCAAACTCGATCAAATTGATGGCGATCGCTAATATCAATACTTAAATCAATAATTGCAGCTTTGCCTTTTTTAGTCTGTACATTTGCCCTTCGCACATTGATTTTGTTGTCGGAGAGGCGAGTCAAAATATCGCGCAATATCCCAACCCGATCAATCGCTTCTACCCGAATATCAATGGGATAGGTTTGAGCATGATCATTTTCCTTCTGCTGATTCCAACCCACATGCAACAGGCGATCGCTAGGAATATTCGCTAAATTATGGCAATCATGGCGATGGATGGTGATACCACGATTGCTACCTAACGCCACAACTCCCGTAATAGGTTCCCCAGGTAAAGGCGCACAGCAACCTGCGATCGAGTAAACCATGCCATCCAGCCCTAAAATTGGTGATTTGGAGCTATGGCTATGGGTAGGTTCATGGCGTGCTTCATACTTTTGAGGATTCAAGTCACGATCATGGTGCTGATGTTCGCGCAGTTTATTAACTACAGTATTGACTGAAGTTTCGCCATAGCCAATACCTGCCAGCAGATCCTCAACGTTGTGATAGTTACATCGTTCAGCAAGCTTCTGCATCTGATCGGATTTAAGCAGTGTCTCTAAACCATTTTTACCAAGTTCACGTTCTAAGGCACTGCGTCCTAGGGCAAGATTTTCATCACGACGCGATCGCTTAAACCATTGGCGAATCCGACTTTTTGCCGAACTTGTCGCCACGAAATTGATCCAATCGGTACTGGGATGGGCATTGTTTTGGGTGAGAATTGTGACAATATCACCATGCTTGAGTGGACGATGCAAAGAAACCATTACATTGTTTACCAATGCACCTGAGCAGTGATTACCGACTTCCGTATGCACACGGTAAGCAAAATCTACAGGCGTTGCGCCACGAGGTAAACAGTACACATCCCCCTTGGGGCTAAATACATAAACTTCACTATCAAATAAATCTTCCTTGACGCTATCAAGATATTCTTGAGGATCTTTTAGTTCACGTTGCCATTCCACCAACTGGCGCAACCATGTAAATTTCTGATCGTCGCCCTTGAGTGGCTTGCTAGTCGAATTACTTTCTTTATATTTCCAATGGGCTGCAATCCCATAGTCAGCAATGTGATGCATCTCCCATGTGCGAATCTGGACTTCCACAGGTTGTCCTTTTGGACCAATTACCGCCGTATGCAAAGATTGATAACGGTTGGGCTTAGGTAAGCCAATGTAGTCTTTAAACCGACCGGGGATCGGACAAAAATGATCGTGGACAACGGCAAGAACGCGGTAGCATTCCTCCTTAGTATTAACGATTACCCTGACAGCTTGAATGTCATAAATCTCGTTATATTGCTTCTTTTGGCGTTCCATCTTGCGATAAATGCCATACAAATGTTTCGGTCTACCACTAATATCAAAATCATCAATACCCATCAATTCCAGTCGTTCAGCTAATACCCGCGTCACTTCTACCAATTGTTCATGGCGACTTTCATGGGTATCAGCAACGAGAGACTCCATCATTTGATATTGTTCTGGCTCAATATACTTAAAAGCAATATCTTCGAGTTCCCATTTAATTTGCCCTAAACCCAAACGGTTTGCTAAAGGTGCAAAAATCTCTCTCGTTTCTCTGGAAATCAGGACTTGCTTCTCAGGTCGCAGATGTTGCAGAGTTCGCATATTGTGCAGGCGATCGGCAAGCTTAACGATAATCACGCGAATATCTTGAGCCATCGCCAGAAACATGCGTCGAAAATTTTCGGCTTGACTTTCAGTCTTACTCTCAAAACTCAGTTTCGATAACTTGGTTACCCCTTCCACCAACTGACGAACTTCTTTGCCAAACATTTCTTCGATCTGTTCGCAGGATACATCGGTATCCTCAACAACATCATGCAAAAATCCTGCGGCGATCATCACATCACTGCCCCCTAAATCCTTCAGGATGGCTGCAACTGCGATCGGATGCAGTATGTATGGTTCCCCCGATGCACGGCATTGCCCATCATGCAGCCGATAGGCAAACTCTAAAGCTTGACCAACGATATCTTCATTCTCTAAACTTTCACCCCTTTGCGATTTCTCCCAACTACTTCTTAGCCAATCTGGAATCCAAGCATCTACTACTGTGTTACATTCCTGAAAGTTTTCACAATCTATTTCACCAACAATCGGATGACCTAAACGTTCTACTGGAGCTTCAGCTAATAATGTCATCGGAGTCATACGTTTAATTTCGCCTTAGCAAAGATAGTTGTTAAGATTCTCATAATCTCATTTTAAACTTATATGTCAAATATACGTTTTTGTCTCTGGAAAAACAAATTTTGGTAGTTTTTTATGCATTTAAAAAATCATCGGTTTGCTCAATCGATCAATACGCTTGCATAAAGTCAAACGATGGCTATCACTATCCCAATGCACATGCTCAAAAATTTTGCGTAATATATAAAAACCCCGACCGCATTCTAAGTCATGACAGGGTGTAGGATCATCTTTTGATCCGCCAGAGGATTGCAAATCACTTCCCTGATCAGTGATCACCCACCAGTACATTTGCGAAACTATTGAAAATTTAACGGTGATTTGCTTGCATGGATCGAGAGCATTGCCATGCTTGACGGCATTGACTAAGGCTTCTTGTAAACCCAATCGTAACTCTGGCTGCCATTCTGACGGTACTTCGTCAAGCAACAAGTCTAATACTGGGGCAAGATAGAGGGTTGAAGTAAAACTGAGATTACTCCACTTTCGTCCTACTGAACGCACAGGGGTCACAATCACGGACTTTTAACTCCTCTGAAAGACGGCTATAGCTTGCTTTTTTATCTTGTGAACAGCGAAGCTATTCACGAAAAATGTAATGGAATCAATTAAATTCACGATCGCCATACAATAGATCTATCTATTATTCTAGCGAAAAATTCTTTCTTAAAATCTTTCCTAAGCAGTATGACTTTTACGCAACGACAAAATTCCCCTTTTAATCCCACTGAAAACACCCGCACCATGGGGAAGGGGATGCGAGCAGCTATTTTATTTTTGTTAAGCGTATTGGTGCTAATCGGGATTTTAGGTGGGCGGCTTTTTTATTTGCAACTGATTGAGGGCGATCGCAACCAGCAGCTTGCGGAAAACAATCGGATCAGATTAATTGCCAAACCTCCAGAAAGAGGGCGGCTTTTTGATCGCAAAGGTAATATTCTTGCCTCAAGTCGATTAGCGCATGTGGTGTATCTCTGGCCGATCGCCCAACCCAAGGACAAATGGGAGCCAATTATTAATCGCTTAGCTGGGTTAATCGGTGTTTCAGCGCAAACGATTACCGACAAGCTGGAACAGGAAGGATACAACTCGCCTAACCTAGTCAGAGTCTCCACCTCAATTAGCCCCAAACTGGTAACCGTACTTTCCGAGCATAGCCTCGAATTACCAGGGGTCAAAGTGGAGCCTGAAGCGGTGCGCTATTACCCCAATGGCGATGTCGCGGCGCATGTGTTGGGATATACAGGCGAACTAAATGCTGAAGAATTACCCAAATTACGAGAAAAAGGCTATCGCCCAGGAGATGTAATCGGTAAAGCTGGTGTGGAATATGCCTTTGAAAATCAGCTACGGGGTGAGTGGGGCGGTCAGCAGGTAGAGGTCGATGCTTTTGGAAAGGTACTGCGAGTTTTAGGACAAAAGCCACCGAAAGCAGGTAGCGCTGTCAAAATGACGATTGACTTAGATTTAGAAAAAGCCGTTGAAAAGATTTTAGGGGATCAGCAAGGTGGGATTATCGCCATGAACCCTAATAATGGTGAAATCCTTGCTATGGTTAGCCATCCAGCCTTCGATCCTAATCTATTTTCAGGTAAGATTTCCGAGGCAACATGGAAACGCTTGCAAGAAAAGGATCATCCTTTTGTCAATCGAGTTTTGCAGGTATATCCGCCCGCTAGTACTTTTAAGGTCGTAACTATGACAGCAGGTTTGGAAACCAAAAAATTTGGGATCAATGATGTGCTGGCGACCTACCCTTATCTTGATGTAGGCGGCTTTCAATTCTGGGATCACAACAAGGCAGGATTTGGCACGATTGGATTTTCGGAGGCGATGGCCTATAGCAGCAATACTTTCTTCGGACAAGTCGGTATGCGTGTGGGTGAAAAAGATCTTGCCCTATGGTCACGTAAATATGGCTATGGCGAATATTCGGGCATTGAAATCAAGGAGGAAGAAACTAAAGGCACTGTGCCTGATGAAGAGTGGAAGAAGCGCGTCATCGGTGAACCTTGGTATGTTGGTAATACTTTAAATATGTCAATTGGACAGGGTGATGTCCAATCTAATCTTGTCCAAGTCTCAATGATGACAGCTATTGTTGCTAATGGTGGGTTTAAGATTAGACCCCATTTGCTCTTAGAAGATAATGATGCAAGGGAGTGGCGGCAGTCTTTGAATATATCGCCTACAAATCTGGCAGCTCTGCAAAAGTCTTTGCGATCTGTATTTGAGTATGGTACAGCCGCGCCTCTAAATTCGGCGGAAATTGCCATGGCTGGTAAATCTGGTACGGCTCAAGATCCACCTCGTCCAAACCATGCATGGTTTACAGCCTATGCACCCTATGAAAATCCTGAAATTGTAGTGACCGTTTTTGGGGAAAATGCAGGTGGTGGTGGTGGTAGTGCGATCGCTGCTCCTTTAGCAGTACAAACGATCGAAGCTTATATGCAAATCAAAAATAAGCCCAACTCACCCAATAATCCACCAGTTCCTGTGATTAACTGATGTTACGTGGAACTTAGATGGTAGACCTCTTGCTGCTAGCGAAGCAGGACAAGCACGGGGGCATTGTCCCTACCTCAAAATTTAGAGGTTACTGTAGGGGCTGTGCCCCCGTGCCAGCCCTAGACCTTTGCTATGACAGGAATTCCTTCCACGTAACATCAGTAATTTACAATTAAAAAAAGAAAGAATCACCACGTCGGCTTGCGACGTGGTGATTCTTTCTTTTTTTACTGGAATATACTCACATCGCGGAGCGGTGGGGTATTTACCCTTAGTTGAATTAAAAAAAGCGGTGCTAGCACCGCTTTTTTTTAATTAGATTTTCTTCAACCAGCTAAACATAGCGCGGAGATCTTTACCGACTGACTCGATTTGATGCTCTGCTTCTTGACGACGCATTGCGGTGAAACCAGGTTTGCCAGCTTGATTTTCAAGAACAAACTCACGGGCAAATTGACCAGATTGAATTTCCGAAAGAATTTTCTTCATTTCGATCTTTGTCTGCTCAGTAACAACACGAGGACCACGGGTGTAATCACCATATTCAGCAGTATTCGAGATGCTGTAGCGCATATTCGACATACCACCTTCAACTACCAAGTCCACGATCAGCTTCACTTCATGCAAGCACTCAAAGTAAGCGAGTTCGGGTTGATAGCCAGCTTCAACAAGGGTTTCAAAGCCTGCCTTGATGAGAGCGCATAGACCGCCGCAGAGTACCGCTTGTTCGCCGAATAGATCGGTTTCAGTCTCTTCACGGAAAGTCGTTTCGAGAACGCCGCCGCGTGTGCCGCCAATACCTTTGGCATAAGCCATCGCGCGATCGCGGGCATGTCCAGTAGCATCTTGATAGACTGCAAATAAAGCAGGAACGCCTTGACCTTGAGTATAGGTGCGACGTACCAAGTGTCCAGGTCCTTTAGGCGCGACCATGATCACATCGACATCCGCAGGGGGAACAACTTGTGCGAAGTGAATATTGAAACCATGGGCGAAAGCTAGAGTATCTCCAGCTTTAAGATTTGGAGCAATTTCGGTAGCATAAATTGCTTTTTGAGTTTCGTCAGGCAATAAAATCATAATTAGGTCAGCAGCAGCCGATGCGTCAGCAACAGTCTTGACGGTCAGACCTTCAGATTCTGCTTTTTGCCATGAGGGACTGCCTTGATATAACCCCACGATGACATCCACGCCGCTTTCTTTTAGGTTAAGGGCATGGGCGTGACCCTGAGAACCGTAGCCGATAATTGCAACTGTCTTACCTGCTAGAAATTCAAGATTTGCGTCCGTGTCGTAGTACATCCGAGCCATAGTGTGGTTATCTCCGAGACAAAAGATGGGGTGATTAGTTTGTTAGGTGTAGTTTGGAAGATTTATTGTCAATTGCCTTCAAACACTTTTCCTAGTCTAACAAAAATCGTTGCAACTCTTAAATATATTTACAGCACTTTAGCAGTACTCATTATGAAACCGATTTTGGTTTTCTAGCGCCTTCAGAACTGGAAAACCAAAATCAGTTTTTTGAAAGCCCACCAAAGGCGGGTTTCAAAAAACTGATTTCCATCATGAGAATTACTAACAGCACTTCAGCAATTCTCATGATGGAAATTTATAGCAATTACCGCTCAAACGAACCACAAGAAAAAACTTGAAAGCTTTGCTTCGCAAAGCTTTCAAGTTTTTTCTTGGTTTGGGTTTGAGCGCTTTGCGCTCAAACTACAGTTAGGCGGGAGATCTAGCTCTAAGCCTTGAATCATAAAAGCCAATAAATGCTTCCCAATAGACCGATAATGAATTCTGAGTGAAAATACACTGAAAGTACTTAGGGCTAATTCTTCCATCCCATAGCGTCTATTCTTGCCAGTATGATTATTCGGCAATGATCCTAGTTGTTACCGAAAAAATCCTACTATTGTCTCAAACGAGCCTAGTTGTTTTAAAGCTCCTACCCTGCATCCATCATGATGGCATTATCAATACTCTGTATCGACAGATCGACAGTTTGACTGGCTTCTTTTCACAATGAGAACTACTGAGTTCATTTGGACAGTAATATGAAAACCTCTATGGCGCTGTAGTATAGACAAGGACTATATGCGATCGCCTAAGCGAATGAATCGTAAATTTTGGATTATTGCTCTTATTTCTTTTATTAACTCCCTGAGTTTTACGATTCTGATCCCTGTTTTGTATCTCTATGGCAGACAGTTTAAATTAGATGATTTTCAGACCAGTTTGCTATTTGCAATTTATGCGATCGCCCAGTTTTTTGCCACCCCCATCATTGGTAAGCTCTCTGATCGCTTTGGACGAAAGCCACTGCTGATCATCAGTTTAGCGGGGACGGTGATTGCCAATCTGATGGCAGGGACAGCAGGAAGTGCCGCAGTCCTATTCTTGGCGAGATTTCTGGATGGCATCACAGGTGGTAATGCTTCAGTTGCCCAAGCTGTTATTTCCGATGTTACTAATCCTGAAGACCGCGCTAAAGCTTTTGGAATTAATGGAGCAGCCTTTGGGTTAGGGTTTATTTTGGGACCTGCAATCAGTTTACTTGCTCAAAAAGCAGCCCTGAATACACCTTTGGGCAAATCCTTTGGTGCTTCTTTTTTAGTAGCGGGAACCATTGCCGCGATCGCCTTAGTCCTCACAATTTTCCTCTTGCCAGAAACTCTCAAAACCAAAGCTCAGAAGGCTCAAAACATCTTTGACATTGGTTTAGAGAAACTGATTACAGGATTGTTTATGCCGAAAATCGGTATTTTATTGATTATCAATTTCCTCACGGGAATGACGTTCACTCTATTTACGTTTGCATTTCAACCCTATTTTTTGCAGGTTCTCAAACAGAATAGCGACGCACTTACTCTAATGTTTGTTTTATTTGGAGTATTAGGTGTTGTGATGCAGACTTTAGGTATTGCTCAAATGACCAAACATCTGCAACTAGTCCAGATTCTCTTTTTAGGATTATTTATCCGTAGTCTATCTTTCGTTTTAATGCCTATTTGGGAGAATGCATATTATTTTGTTGCTGTTTGCGTTCTCTTTTCGCTACTGAACTCAGTTGTGCAGCCAATGATTAGTGCGCTAATTTCGCTGAATACTAGTCCTGAGCAACAGGGTACAATTTTAGGGCTAAACTCCTCCTATCTCAGTGTATCCAACGCTTTTGGCCCCGTAATCGCAGGATTAGTTGTTAATCAAAATAATCCTAGTTCCTATGGTTATCCACTTTATTTAGCGGGAATATGTACGTTTTTAGTGCTAATTTTTGCATTTATAAAGCGCAAAAGCTACGCAGTGATGAGAGTACTCCAGTGATATCGATTAAAATCAGAGACTTGGGCTTGGAGACCAAGCCCCTACCGATCCAAAAGATGTAGGGGTTTGATTCCCAAATCCTCTGCCAACTTGGACACCAAGCCCCTACCTATCCAAAAGATTTAGGGGTTTGGTTTCCAAGCCCTCTTTCAACCCTCTTTTATGCTAGAGACAACTCACCAACTGCTTCAAGACGGCTATATTTACCTACGGAAAGAAATGATTCTTCGAGACTTTGAGCAACTGTCGGATTAATCCATCCTAATTGTTTTAACAAATGGATAGAAACCGCATTTTTTGCTCTTTTAGAGCCATCCATCACCTTGATGGCTAACCCCAATCCTTCGCCAATCCGTCCAATACATTGCACCCCTTCTGCACCAGACTTACTGATAACTTCACCATTACTGAGGCGCATTAGCTCTGTATCAAATTGTCCATTTCCAGACACCATATCAGGATGTCTAGTCATCGCACGGGTAATACGTTCTAGATGCAATTGATCATGAGCCGATAGTAAAGCGTAGAGTCGCGCTAGTTGACCAATCTCTAATAAATAGGTAGGAACACCACAATCATCATGGGCACAGATAAATTCGGCAGCAGGCATATGTAAAAGATCTGCCATTGTATTGAGCGCCAGTTGCTGTACAGGATGATGGCGATCCATATAGGAAGAAATCTGCCACCCTTGTTGTTTGCAGATGGCAATCATGCCTGCGTGCTTGCCAGAACAATTATGCTGTAGTGGGCTTTTTTGACATTCGGGGACTGGACATTGTAAAGCGCTTGGCTCTACATCACATCGCCAAAGAATGCTAAAAACTTGTCGGGCTTGAGCGATCGTCCCTTGGTGCGAGCCGCAAATAATCGCAAGATCGGTTTCTGAAAGGTTAAACCGCTCCTGTGCGCCAGTAATCGAGACGGGTAGCGCTTGAATAGGTTTGAGGCTAGAACGGGCAAAGGTAGTTGTCTGCGGATCACCTGCGGCTGAGAGGATTCGACCTCTAGTATCAACGACAGCAGCTTGGCAAGAGTGAATTGACTCGACAATGCCCTCACGTAGCAATTGGACGGTAATTTTGTTAGCGGAGAAACGATTGCGCTTGCCAAGGTTCATATATTAATGCTTTAGGATCGCCATCAACATCTTACGGTAATTCAAAACCGAAAAACTAGAAGCAGTGCAAAGCACTGCTTCTAGTTTTTCGGTTTTATCGCAATTTGCTTGCGCTATGTAACCTGAAAGAGGAGAGGCAGTGTTCAGCACTGCCTCTCCTCTTTCAGGTTTTAGTAAAAATTTCTGGTTTAGAGTTATTTTTTAGGAAAAGTTTCTGAAAAAATGTTAGTTTTTGGTAGAGCGATTTTTTCAATCAGAAATACATGTCGATGGAGCCAGTCCGATCTCTGATCAAAAATAGTAGCAATGTGGTTACACCTTTGCTAGAACTGCGTGATATTCATAAAAGTTTTGGATCTAATGCTGTATTAAATGGTGTCGATCTCACTGTACATACAGGTGAAGCGATCGCCATCATTGGCCCCTCTGGTACTGGCAAATCGACAATCTTACGCATTGTTTGCGGACTACTTGCCCCTGACCAAGGTGAGTTATATATCAACGGCAACCTTGTTTCTTCTGAAGATGATATCCAAGAAGGAGGTTATGGTCTAAACATTGGGATGGTATTTCAAAATGCCGCCCTCTTTGACTCGCTTACGGTTGCCGAAAATGTGGGATTCTCATTATTTGAGCATTCCCGCTTGTCACGCCGCGAGATTTATCGACTGGTCGAACATAAGCTTGCCATGGTGGGTTTAGATAACATTAGCGATCGCTATCCGAGCCAACTGTCAGGCGGGATGCGGAAACGGGTGAGTTTTGCCCGTGCGATTATGGATGACCCCACCACCAAAACACAAACCAAAAAAGTGCTGCTCTATGATGAACCCACCGCAGGACTTGATCCTGTGGCTTCGACCATTATCGAAGACTTGATGCGATCGCTCCGAGAGCAACAGGTCTGTGATAGCTATATTGTCGTTACTCACCAAGACAGCACGATCCGCCGTACAGCCGATCGCCTGATCGTTCTTTATCGCGGATCGGTGCGCTATGCAGGAAACGTTAGTACAATTGATACTGCCGACAATCCGTATGTCAGACAATTTTTTAGTGGCAGTACTGAAGGTCCAATTCAACTTTTGACTAGGGAGGTATAAGGCTCGTGCAGCGAAAAACATTACGCGACGGTGCGCTTGGCTTATTTATCATTGGTGGAGTAGTGGCGCTTGGGGGCGCATTACTATGGCTGCGCGGGTTGCAACTCAATAGTTCTAAGTTTACGTTTACGATCAAAATCGCCGACGCGAGTGGACTAAATACTGGCTCAGTGGTTCGGTTTCGTGGTGTAGAAGTGGGACGGGTAACGGCTCTAACCGCCCAAACTGAAGGCGTTGATGTACAAGTAAGTATTGAAGATCCAAAGTTGATTATTCCCAAGCAATCGGTTGCAGAGACTAACCAAAGTGGTTTTCTGGGCAATACCAATATTGATATTTTCCCGCCTGAAGATAAATTAGCCATTGATCCAAAAATGAATCCGATCGCTAAGGATTGCAATGCTGATTTGATCATTTGTCAGGGCGGACAGATTGACGGTGTGCGTGGTGTGAGCTTCATTGCCTTACTCAAAGATTCAAGTACTGCATTACGCAAAATCAACGATCAAAATTTAGTCGATAACCTTAATGAAACTCTAACCGCCGCAAAAGCAACAGCTAAAAGTGTACAAAAGCTAACGGATTCAGCCAATCGGATGGTCGGTACGTTTGAAAATCAGCTGACAAGATTTGGTGATACTGCTGATGCAATTAGTGGTGCGGCGACCAAGGTTGGCAATGTGGCAAATAGCGCCCAAGACTTAATTGAGGTCAATCGCGAAAAACTAGCCCAAACCCTTGATGGAATTGCGGCTACTTCCAAAGAAGCGCGATCGCTGCTAGCCAGTGCCAAACCTTTATTAAATGATGGCAAGTTGATCGCCAACTTGCAGCAACTTGCGGAAAATGCTGCGGAAACCTCGGCAAATCTTCGTAAAGTATCGGGTGAACTAAATGATCCTGCTACCATGACAGCGTTACGCGAAACTCTGGACTCGGCTAGGGCAACTTTTGCCAATGCTAAGAAAATTACCGCCGATCTCGATGAACTGACAGGAGATCCCAAGCTGCGTAGCAATATTCGCAATTTGATTAATGGTTTAGGTGGATTGCTATCCAATGCGCCAAATTTGGACTCAATTGCACCAACGGCAACTAATTCACGTCCTAGCGAACCGACAGCAAGCGATCGCCCAAACCTACCCGTAAAACTACCAGAAACAGTAGAAGTCGCTCGCAATAAGGTGATTAAATCGACCACTGAGGATGATCGCTTTAGACGGGAAAAATCTTTAGACTCCCAAAAAATCAAAATCAATAGCCCCAAACCCACTAGCACGATTGTTAAATCAGAAATAGTCCCTGCGACAGAGGCTACAGGCAAGAATTAGTAGTGTGCAATGAATCTACGTATTACTATAGCTATAGCCACTCTTGTTAGGACACAAAACCCAAGAAGCGAGTGGCGGCGATTCGCGCCGCCACTCGCTTCTTGGGTTTTGGCTTGTCCTATTGAAAGTGACTACAGCTATAATTCCTGTGGTAGGAAGAAAGTAAAATAACGTCAGTTCGACGAAAGCGAAAAATGGTAAGAATCGCTAAGCGATTCTTACCATTTTTCGCCATTTGCGGCGTGCTTCGCACGCCGCAAATGGCTATATCGAACTCACGTTAAAATAAAGAACAGTTTTTTTAGCGCAACTTCGTTGCGCTAAAAAAACTGTGTTTTGGGATAATTCGGATAAATCAGGTGAGCGATGAATTTACTACCTAGTCAAGTCTGGCTACTGATCGGTATTGCCCTTTGCGTTATTGAGTTATTAGTACCATTGCCAACCTTTATGATTGCTGGGGCAATGGGCTTAGCTGCGTTACTAGTAGGTTTGATCGCGCTGATTTTGCCGATTCCTGCCTTGCAAATCCTTGCTTGGATGCTGATCTCGGCAATGTTAGCAGTTGCTTCACGGCGATTTATTCCCAAGGACTCGCACCAACTAAAAGAGGCGAGTGAAGGGGTTACGCTTACGGAAATCCCCGCAGGAGAAACGGGAAGAGTTCGTTATGAAGGCGGTTCATGGAAAGCCAAATGTGATAATCCTCAAATCGCGATCGCTGCTCAACAAAAAGTCATTATTCTGAGGCGACAAGGCACAACATTGATCGTTGTTCCTGAAAATTGGCTGAGTCACTAGCAGCAAAAAACGTAAATTAACGTAAATTAACGTAAATTGTCGTTTTTTGTTGATGTATAAATCGCCATAAATATTAAGAAAAAAATAATTTTCAACTTAAATGCTCAAAAGTTTTCCACAGACTTTTCCACAGATATTGCGACTTTTTCCACAGATAAGTGTTAGTTTTCCACAGGTGCTTTTTGAGATTAAGATACTGCTGCCTTACTGGTTAAGGATTCGTTAACAGAATGAGCATTTCACTTGGGAAAACTTTTGAAGCCTATTTATTGTTAAGAAACGTAAACTAAATCGCTTTGAAATGCTGATTCCATCAAACCAGTTTCATTTATTTGTCACTAATACTTAACGCTTCGTTACGTTGACAAGAATAGCTACTTGCAAGCACAATTAAAACCCGACCTCTGAAAAATGGTTGCGTCATTTCTATCAAACTTGTTTAAGAGTTGAGGTTTCAGCATGAGTACGACCGTCAGTATATTGGCCGAAATTCCAGAAGAATTGCACGAAACCCTCAAAAGTTACCTAGAGTCACATCCTGACTGGGATCAGGATCGTGTATTTGCGGCTGCTTTGTCTTTGTTTCTGTTACAAAACGGTGGTAGCGATCGCCACGGCACATCTCCCAATGCATCCCATAGCTATCGCAGTACTGCCAAAGTGTATTTGAACGCTTTATTTCAGCACACAGTATAAACAGGTTGTGCAGCGCCTATGGCGCTGCATAAAACTCAATAAAGCAATAATTCATATTATGAAACCAATTTTGGTGATTCCAGTGCCTTTGGCACTGGAATCACCAAAATTGGTTTTTTAGAAGCCAGCCTATGGCTGGCTTCTAAAAAACCAATTTTTATAACTTGATGTAGCTTTAAACAAAGCTTGTACTAAGCTATAGGATCTTTGTTGTACTAGACTGAAAATTGCTCATTGCTTTTAAGTCCTTTTAGCTATGTCCTTAACACCCTCCTCTGAAACCAATCAACCCTTAGATGTTCTTGTCGTTGGCGCAGGAATATCAGGGCTAACGATCGCCCATGAACTGGCGATCGCCAAAAAGTATCGCGTCTTGGTTGCGGAAGCACAGGATCGGGTGGGCGGTGCAATCACCAGCGCTAAAAATGATGAAGGTTATCAGTGGGAAGAGGGTCCAAATAGCTTTCAGCCTGCGCCTGAGCTATTGCGTTTAGCAGTGCAGGTGGGACTAAAGGACGAATTGGTATTAGCTAATGGCAAACTGCCCCGTTTTGTCTTTCTCAATGGCAAGTTAAACGCTTTACCCATGAGTCCACCGACAGCGATCGCCTCCAAAATTTTGACTTGGGGCGGCAAAATTCGTCTGGCTTTAGGTGCGATCGGCTTTGCGCGTCCCGCAATGGCTGGCGAAGAATCCGTCGATCAATTCTTTTCTCGCCTATTGGGTAAACAAGCGGTTGAAAGATTAGTTGCACCATTTATTTCAGGTGTATACGCAGGTGATCCTAAACGACTCAGTGCCAAGGCTGCCTTTGCTAAGATTTTTCGCTTAGAAAATAGCTATAACGGTTTGCTTGCAGGCGCGATCCTTTCGGCAAAGGAACGTAAAGCCCAAAAGCTGAATGATCCCAATCTTCCTAAAGTTAAAGCTGGTGAGTTGGGTTCATTTCGGCAAGGGATTCAGACTTTGCCTGAGGCGATCGCTACGAAGTTACGAGAGCAGGGTACAGCCGTCAAGCAGCAATGGACTTTGCGATCGCTAGAAAAGCAAGGCGAAATCTATATTTCTAAGTTTGATACGCCCATAGGTGAAGAAACGGTGCGATCGCGATCGGTGGTTCTCAGTACTCCCGCCTATGTCACCGCCAAACTATTGCAAGACTATTTACCAGCAGCTAGCCAAGCCTTAAACGAAATTTTTTATCCGACTGTAGCTTGTGTAGTGCTTGCTTACCCTAAGAGCGAATTTGCCTATGACATGAAAGGCTTTGGCAATCTCATTCCCCGCACTCAAGGCGTGAGAACTCTAGGCACAATCTGGTCATCCAGTTTATTTGCTGGACGCGCCCCTGAAGGTTGGCAACTGTTATTAAACTTTATCGGTGGCACACTCGATCCCGCTTTAGCCAAGCTTTCAGAGCCTGAAATCATTGCCGCCGTACATCAAGATCTTAAGAAAACAATCCTGCGTCCTGATACAAAAGCCGAACCGAAAGCGATCGCTGTGCATGTCTGGGATAAAGCCATTCCTCAGTACGAGCTGGGACATTTAGACCGTCTTGCGACGGTAGAAAAAGAATTACAAAAATCTCAAGGCTTGTATATCAGTGCCAACTTTATTGGCGGTGTGGCTTTAGGTGATTGCATCAAGCGGAGTTTGCAAGAAGCTACTAAAATTGATGCATTCTTAAAATAAAGAGCAGTTTTTTTTGGTTCGGCTTCGCCGAACCAAAAAAAACTGCTCCACATATTCCAGTTGTTTAACATGACCATTTTTGAAGTTTCCGTTCCCGCCACCACTGCTAATATTGGCCCCGGATTTGATTGCCTTGGGGCAGCCCTATCGCTCTATAACCGTTTTGAATTTTCCCTCGCCGATCGCTTAACCATCACGGCAACAGGTGAAGGCGCAGACAAGGTGGAACGCGACGAAACCAACCTTGTTTATCAAAGCATAGCTAAGTTTTATCAGCATATCGATCGCCCCATTCCAGCGATCGCCTTTCATACAGATACAGCCATCCCACTATCACGAGGGTTGGGCAGTTCGGCAACCGCGATTGTGGGCGGTATTTTTGGCGCGAATTTATTGGCAGGATCGCCCCTCGATCGCATGGCTTTATTAGATCTTGCGATCGAGATGGAAGGACATCCTGATAATGTGGCTCCAGCAATGTTGGGCGGATGTCAACTAATGGCTTCCAATCAAGCGGGGGGATGGGAATTTTGTGATTTGCAATGGCATCAAGATATTGCGATCGCCGTGGCAATTCCCGCCTTTGAGTTATCGACTGCCGAAGCACGAAAAGTTTTGCCAAAGCAATTTTCTATGCATGATGCAGTTTTTAACGCTTCGCATTTGGCATTGTTAACGCACGGGATTCAGACAGGAAATGCTAGTTGGCTCAAGGCGGGACTACAAGATCGTCTGCATCAACCCTATCGCCAAAGTTTGATTACAGGTATGGCTGATGTGCAGACCGCCGCGATCGCCGCAGGAGCCTATGGCACAGTAATCAGTGGCGCGGGGCCAACACTACTTTCTTTAGCCCCAATGGGTACAATAGAGTCAGTCGCCCAAGCTATGCAACAAGCATGGCAATCAATAGGTGTTACGGCTATAACTAAATGTCTAGCGATCGCTAAAGATGGTACAACGTTTAAAACTCGTTAGCTGTTAGCTGTTAGCTGTTAGCTGTTAGCTGTTAGCTGTTAGCTGTTAGCTCAGAACCCATTTAAGAATGACACGATACTTAAAATCTCGTTTAAAGCTCTAGGTGTCTAGCCCCCTAAATCCGCCAATTCTGGGGGACTTAAATATGGTTCCCCCCAGAATTGGGGGGCTAGGGGGGGCAAAAACTACAATTCTTAAATGGTTTCTCAAGTAAATTTAAAAGCTAAAAGCTAAAAGCTAAAAGCTAAAAGCTAAAAGCTAAAAGCTAAAAGCTAAAAGCTAAAAGCTAAAAGCTAAAAGCTAAAAGCTAAAAGCTAAAAGCTAAAAGCTAAAAGCTAAAAGCT